>JAIRND010000188.1 GCA_031258225.1 Treponema sp.
AGACCGGGACAGCATTGATGAACTATTGCAGTCCCTTTCCCGCAGGGAAAAGGCGGAAGATGACACGGCTGAAACGGAGTATCCGGCGGAAGGGGAGGGGGAGCCCTGAGCCCCGCCCCCGCCGGGAGGCGGTAGAGGGTTACGTTCAGGCGTATCAAACTGAACTACTCACAGGCTGAATGATGACTGCCTACTAGTTACCAAGGGCCGCGTATTCCCCGGGATAGACCGCCCGCGCCATCTGCCGCAGGGCCAGGGTGATGTGCTGGGAAGGCCGGGACGACGAGTCGGCGTCAATAACGTAGACCTGAGCCTCCCGTACCGCCGTAACGTTATCAAAACCCGGGCGGGCCATAATTTCCCCCACGGGGTCAGGGATAAAATTCACATTGGTCAGGATCACGTCCGGGTTTCGCTCCAGAATCGCCTCCGCGCTGGGGGCTATCCAGCCGGTTACGTCGGAAAATATGTTCCGCGCCCCGATGATCTCGATCATCTCGTTCATAAAAGTCTCCCGGCCCATGCTGTACGGATTGGGAAAGGGGGATATTTCAAGGTAAACGGTCTTTCGGATGAACGCCGGATCTGCGGTAAGCCGGTTCCCAATGTCCGCCACCTGCTGGATCTCCCGCTCCATGGCCGCTACCAGTTCCTCGCCCTGCGCGGACCGCCCCAGTTCCACCGCGATTGTCCGGATATCACGCTTAATTTCGGCAATAGTGGTACTGGTGGGGATGTAGAAACAGCGGATTCCAAAGTCCTCAAGCAGCTTGAAGGGATTATCGGCGGCGCCCTGCGTATTGACCTCGGTACTGATAAGGAGGTCGGGCTCCAGACCCAGGATAAATTCCTGATCGGGGTAGAAAAAATCTATCTCCTGGGTACCGGGGGGGAGAAGCGGCAGGGAGTACTGATCCGCCGCGATGATCCGGGAACCCAGGCCCAGGCCGATGAGGATCTCCGTGATGCTGGGAGACGCCGAGATGATCCGGCCGCCGGGCGCGGCCGGGATGGGGGCGGCCTCCGGCACGGGCGTACCACCGGGGGCGGCCGGGGGCGGATCCGCCGTTTTTGCCGAACGGCCCGCAAACACAGGAGCCGCAAGAAGGACAAGAAGCACCGCCGCTAACCACGGTCTTTTCGCCCCGCGGTTCGGCTTTGCCTCACCATTACCTTTCTCACTTGTCCGCCGTGGGCGGATAACAGTTGATATAGCCATAATGGGGTCTATTATCCCACCGAATCGGCGCCTTGTCTATCTCCCGCGCGGTCAGAAAACAGATGGTTTAACCTTTTGCCGGGGCTGTGGTAGTATAAATGGCGGAAGGAGGAGTTATGGCAAAATTTTCAGGCTACATAGGGACATACACGGAAGGCGCCGCCAAATCCAGGGGCATCTACTATTTCAGCATGAATGCCGAAACCGGAGTTATCGAAGATATCCATCCGGCGGCGGACGAAAAAAACCCCTCGTACCTTGCCCTGTCACCTTCCGGAGAATTCCTCTATGCCGTAAACGAGTTGGATGAACACGACGGCGTCCCCGGCGGGGCGGTCTCCGCCTACGCGGTACGGCAGGACGGTTCCCTAAAGTTCCTGAACCGGAAGGCCAGCGGGGGCGCCGGGTCCTGCCATATCGCCATTGACCGCAACGGTACATTCGCGGTAACGGCAAACTACTCCGCCGGATCGCTTACGGTACTGCCCATTGGGAAACGGGGCAGTTTGAGGGAGGCTGTCCAGCTTATCCGGTACAAAGGCTCCGGCCCCAACAAAAAGCGGCAGGAAAGGCCCCATGCCCACTCCTTTACCTTTGCCCCGGACTTTTCCGGCGGTTTTCTCTGCGATCTGGGGGCCGACAGGCTGGTACTCTACCGCTTTGACTCCAGGGCAAAAAAGCCCCTCATACCCCGGGAGATTATCCCCGCCCTTGCCGGATACGGCCCCCGCCACGGGGTCTTTCACCCATCAGGACGCTTTGCCTATGTGCTTCACGAACTTAGATCGGCGGTGGACGTGTTCACCGTGACGGACAGCGGGCGGGGCGGAAAATCGAAAAAACCCGTACCCTCCTTTGAGCGGCTGCAAACCATTTCCACCCTGCCCGTAAGGGGAAACCGGAAGCCAAGCAGCGCGGCGGCAATCAGAATTGCCCCGGAGGCCAAATTTCTCTACACCTCCAACCGGGGCTACGACAGCATTGCCGCGTTCAAGATCCTCCCCGACGGGCTTTTGGAACTGGCGGACGCGACGGATTCCGGCGGGGAACACCCGCGGGACTTTATTCCGGACCCCGGAGGGAACTTCCTTGTGGTTCTGAATCAGAATTCCGACAATATGGTGATTTTCAGAATAGACCACCGGACAGGGCTGCTAAAAAAAGAACGGGAATACGCGGTCCCCTCGCCCGCGGCAATCGTGTTCCGCGGCCTTAAAAATTGAAAGAACCGAGCAGTTCCAAAATGTCAGATTTTGGAACTGCAACCTTAAATTAACCTTCCGCGTTTTTATTCCTTCACCGATCCAATGGTAAGGCCGGAGATAAAGTACCGCTGAAAGAAGGGGTACGCGCAGGCGATGGGCAGCACCACCAGTACCGCGATTGCCATCCGCGCCCCTTCCTTGGGCAGTTTGAGCAGCATCTCTAACGATGTTACCCCCACCAGTTCGGCGTTCTTCACCAAATTGTTGATGTCCTCAAGCAGCTTGTTCAGCAGGGCCTGAAGCGTAAATAGCCGCATGTCCTGAATGTAGAGCAGGGCCGTGAACCAGTCGTTCCACAGCCCAAAGCTGGCAAACAGGCCGATGGTCGCGAGCACCGGCAGGGACAGGGGCAGAATCAGCCGGAAGTAGACCGTGAACTGACTGGCCCCGTCGATCATCGCCGAATCTATCACCGCGTCGGGAACGTTGCTCCTGAAAAATGTCCGGCAGATAATAACGTTGAAGGAACTTACCGCCCCGGGGATAAACAGCACCCAGATGGTGTTCCGTAAATGGAACACCTGCGTATTGATAACGTAGCTTGCCACAAGCCCCCCGCCTATCACCATGGGGATAAACACCAGCCAGTGGTACACCTTGTGCAGCCGGTAGTCCCGGCGGGAAAGCACATAACCCATCGTGGTGGTCAGCGCCAGGGTAAAGAGGGTCCCAAGCCCGGTAACCAGTACGGACATGCCCAGGGCCCGCGCTATCATGTTCCCCTGGAGAAACACGTAGCGGTAGGCCTCCACCGTGAATACCTCCGGGATGAACTTGTAGCCGTGCTTGGCAACGGCCAACTCATCGGAAAAACTGATGGAGATGATCAGCAGAACCGGCAGCACACAGGAGGCCGCGAAGACAAAGAGCAGTACGTGAAAAAAGGCGTTGGTATGGGGC
>JAIRND010000039.1 GCA_031258225.1 Treponema sp.
TCGCCAGTTGGCGTCGCCAGTTGGCGTCGCCAGTTGGCGATGTTTTCCAGAGGATGTCCGGTTTATACCGGGTCAAAAATTCCCGCACCTGGCCGGAAACATACACGGCGTAATCTTCCTTCAGGTTTTTAGGTACCGGCGGATGATGATCCGCATACGGCCTATTACTTTTCCGCGCGCAGAATCTCTTTAAGTTCCCTGAGGCGCTGGTAATAAACCGGCGAAAGGGTTCCGTCAGCCATGGGGCCGGCGTTTATAAGGAAATTCCCTCCCAGGCCGCGCGCCGTACAGTACCGGTCGTAGAGCCACCTGGCGCTTCGGAAACCGGTACAGTACTTCGTCCAGCCCCATCCGCAGCCTTCCGTCCAGATGTCGCAGCACTCAAAGAAATCCCCCCTTGTTTCGGGCATTGGCCCCTCAAAGTTGGCGCTGCCATAGCCCCCGCCCATATACGTGTTGCGGTCGTTGATGATCACATTTGGCTGGAGGCTGAATACCTCTTCAGCGGTGATGTACGTCTCCCCATCGTACTGGAAACTGCCGTCAAACCAGAGGATGTCCGGTTTATACCGGGTCAAAAGTTCCCGCACCTGGCCGGAAACATACACGGCGTAATCTTCCTTCAGGTTTTTAGGTACCGGTGTAAGTTCCGCAAGCACTTCGTGATTCATCCCCTTGTGGGGCCTCCCGGGAAACTCTTTTGTCCCGCTTCCGTACATGAACGAACGGTGATACCGCTCGACAAACCAGTCCGGGGGTGAATAGTACAGCCCCGCGGCAATACCGGTCTTGCGGCAGGCCGACATATATTCCCCCACCAGGTCCCTGCCGCCCATGTAGTTTTTGGTGTTAAGATAACCGTAGTCCGAAGGCCAGTTGGAAAATCCGTCATGGTGTCTTGAGGTAAAAACGGCGTAACTGAACCCCGCGTCTTTGGCGGCTTTAAGCCAGTTTTCGGGATCAAAGCCGGCGGGATTGAACGATTTGGCCTGTTCCCAGTACTGCCTGGGCGTTATCGTATGAGTGTCGCCCCAGGGTTTGCCGTCTATCATGGCCCAGGAAAGGTCGCCTTCCGCGCTTACCGTAGAAATGCCGAAGTGAATAAAAAGGCCCAATAAGCCGCCGGAATAAAACCAGTCCGTTTCGGGCGGCTTTTGGTAATCTTTTCCCGTTCTGCCCGCAATACCCATACAATCCTCCTGTGTAACTATTGAAACTGTTCCAGCGGAACTGTCTACCAGCCGGTCCTTCAGGGACTCGGCCTGTACAGTTTCTCCCTAAGCCGTTCCACAAAGTACCTGAAATTATCCAGGCTAACGTCAGGAGGCACCAGGTGATCCAGCCCCGGTATGTACCCGCTCCCGTGTAACAGCGGATCAACCCGCAAAAGCTCCGCGTCAATAGCCGCTGTGCCGACTGCCACAGTCCGTTTGTCGATACCTCCGTAGAGGCCGATATGGGGGTACTGCTTTTTTATTGCCACCACGTCGCAGCCGGCCTGTACCTCGAAAGGCAGGACATAGTTGATGCCCGCTTCGCTTAACACGGTCATCATTATATCCATATTCCCGTCGGTGTCGACTGAAACAACCGGAATATCATGATCCTTCGCGAAAGCCACGATCCGTTTGTAATTCGGCGTCATAAACTCCCGGAACATGGCCGGCGATATAAGGGGCCCCTGTTTCCCCGACATGTCTTCCCAGATGTGGATGTGATCGAGCTTGATATGCTTCGCCGTTTCCCCGTAAATCGAAATCCAGAATCCGGTAAGGTAATCCATTATATTGTACGGATCATGCGTTCCCTGTTGTTCAGTTTTAACGCGGGATCGATCTTTCCCATAGCCCACCATCCCTATAGTACAACTGTTACAAACCCCTGGCCGTAACGTAATCCCAGGCGATTTGCAGATCCTTAAGCGCGTCCGCTGAAGTACAGGGCGCCCGTTTTTCACCCTTAATGGCTTTGATAAAGTTAGCCGCCTGGTTCCGGAGGGCGCTGACATAGGGAAGGACCGGAACCGTGTAGCTTTCGTTTCCCTCGATATTCCGGTACACCGTTACCTTCCCGGCGCGCTGGCTCATCAGGGGGGCCGGCAGCTCCAGTTTGACAAAACCTTTTTCAAAACAGACAAGCGCGGATTCGTGCCATTCCTGGTTGGGCCGGTACGGGGCCATTTCCAGCGTTACCGGAACACCGGAAGCGCTCTCCCCGGCCATGAGTACCCCCGACTTATCGGCGTAGGCAACTTTGAAATCCTCACCCAAAAAGAAATGGATAAGGTTTATCTGGTGAATTTCGCCGTTCACTATGCCAAGCATGACCTTGTGAAATTCATCGCTCACCCCCGCGGGCCTTGTCTCACGGATATTGTCTTTGGGCGTTTCGTCGGTACGGATCTGCCAAGCCCAGGACGCTCCGGCAACCCAGTCCCCCGGCGTGGCGATAACCCGCAGGTATTTGAATTTGCCTACCTCCCCCGACTCCTTCCACTTGCGAACCTGGTCAACCGCGTATTCCGTGGCGGGATCCGAGCGTTTCTGATTTCCCACCATGTGTATCTTGCCTGTCTTGGCCGCCAGTTCTACCAGGGCGGCGCCGTTCTGGGGGTACGTACAGAGGGGTTTTTCCGTAAGGAGGTGCTTCCCGGCTTTCAGAACCTTGGGTATGGTACCCGTATAAAATTCAAAAGCCTGGGACGCCACCACCCCCTGGATTGCGGGGTCGGCAAGGAGTTCCTCCTCGCTGTCATACACCTTGGGAACCCCGTACCGGGTTGCCACCAATTTGGCCTGGTTTTTCTTCGCGTCGCAGAGACCCACCACTTCACAGGTGTCAAGCTGTACGTAATTGGCAAGGTGGGCGACCTGTCCCATGCCTCCGCATCCTAAAAATCCTATCTTTATCTTTTCCATGATTTCCTCCTTATGGCCTCATGGCTGGGTAAAAATATAGAGTCCCTCTTTGCCGGGGGCTACTATGTCCGGTTTGCCGTTGCCGCTTATGTCGGTAATCCAAAAATAAATACCCACCCCGGAATGACCCTGGGTTGGATCGCCAAAATCAAGCACATAGCGGTAAAAGCCGCCGTCCTTCATCTTGTAATAACAGACAAACACGTCATCGGCATCTCCCGGCTCGTTCCCGTTGTGGGCCTTGAACCGTTTGCCCGTAACCAGTTCCGGTTTCCCGTCGCCGTCGATGTCCGCAAGCTGCATGTCGTGGTACTGGGACCATGCGCCGTCGATACAGTGGGACGTCCAGGTCCGTTTCCCCTTTTCATCAAGGCCCTGCTCGTACCAGAAAAGACCGTAAGCGTGGGCCGCCCCGGCGATAATGTCGTTTTTACCGTCCCCGTTCACATCCCATATCAGAATAGGAACACTGGGAGACCCGGGCATTTTATATTCCGGCAAGAACTCCCAAAGACCGCAGTAGGGATCCCGGTTTTTCATGTGCAGGATACCGTTGTGCTGGAGTACCTCCGGGAGCCCGTCACCGTCAATATCCCCCACCCCAACGCTGGGACTCGAACCCGCTTCCGGACCGCCAATGACATGCTTTTCAAATTTCCCCGTCCCTTTGCCGTTTTTATCCAGGACGAGCTTGACAAAAAAAGTCGGTTCCCCCGGGCAGACAGGAAAGATCTCTATCTGACCGTCCCCGTCAATATCGTAATACCGGATGGTTTCCACATTACCCAGGGACATGATCTTGTGGGTTTTCCATTCGCCTCCGGCCTTGCCCGGATTCTGCCGCCAGAAAAGGCCGTTGTCCCACCAGCTGCCGGTGATGATGTCCAGGTACCCGTCGCCGTCAACGTCCATGGGGTAGTCGGAAAAGTCGTAGATGTAATTGCCGTCATACGTAAGATGACAGATCCGGTGTTTCCTGGTGAAATCCGGCCCCTCGTACCAGAATTCGCCGCAGACGATGTCCGGTATACCGTTGTTGTCCACATCGAACACCGAACAGGCTTCGCACTTGTTTTCAATGTCGATGGCGCGCTTATCAAAGTGAATCATATAACCCCCTAAAAACCAAAAAAACGTTTTTCCGTAAACTACTGCTCTTTTTCGGAATTGTCAAGCGGGGTCTTGTTCCCAGCCCGCGTTCCCGCG
>JAIRND010000050.1 GCA_031258225.1 Treponema sp.
CGGACGCTTGCTCATATCAATCCCCTTTATTGATGGAGATTCTTGCAAAACTCGGTTAGTTTTGCCGAATCTCAGAAGGCTTACAATATAACATGGTTCCCGAATTACATTCAAGGTCCGGCCTGCCGCTCCCCGGATGAGATTGATGGTGGAGGGGTTAACCAGACCTTTACATGAACGTAAACGCCGATGCCCGGCCTCTTTCTTTTCCCCCGTCCCGGTGTTATAGTTGTTTTGCATGATATGCAGAGGAGAATCTCATGATTGAAGAACAGGTAAAGAACGCTCTTGATAATGTACGGCCCTCCCTCCAGGCTGACGGCGGGGATGTGGAATTCGTGTCGCTTTCCGATGACGGTACCGTATCGGTCAAACTGACCGGCGCCTGCGGCGGCTGTCCTATGGCGCAGATGACCCTGAAAATGGGTATAGAAAACTACTTAAAAAAAGAAGTTCCCCAGGTTACCGCAGTCGTCGGCGTCTAAAACCCCTGTTACGACAGGTTGTTTGGGCAGGCGTCAGGCCAGCGTAACCAGGGCCTCTTCCAGACGGCGATCCTTGATACGGATTATCCGAATTTTAAGGCCGCAATCTTCGACTTCGCTCTGTTCCCCGTCCGGGGGGACTTGGCCCAGGACACTGAATACGTAGCCCGCAAACGTATCGTACTGGTCAACGGGAAGATCGCGGCCGGTTTCCCGGGCAACCCGGTCCAGGGAGGCCGCCCCGTTGATTCGCCAGCTCCCGGCCTCCAGGCTTTCGATGGCGGGCCGTTCCGCCGCGCTGACATGGTACTCAAAGTCCCCTACCAGCAGTTCCAGCAGATCGTTCATCGTAACAATGCCCAGCATGCTCCCGTATTCATCGATCACCAGGGCAAAGTAGTTGCGTTTTCTTTTCATGTTCCTGAACAGGTGATCCGCCTTGACCGTAGCGGGTACCAGTTGGGGGGTCTGAACCGCCTGGGCCAGCACGTCCCGCCGATCCCGCCGGGCAAGCCGGAAGTAATCCCCGGCGTTGAGTACCCCGGTGATGTGATCCGGGTCCCCGTCGCAGAGGGGATAAAAATTGTGCCGGTTTTCCCTGATGATCCTCCCCCATTCCTCATCGCTGTCCCGCAGGTTCAGGAATGTAACGTAACGGCGGTGGGTCATGATCTCCGCGGCGCTAACATCGCCAAATTCAAAAACGTTGTGAATGATCTCCTTTTCATCGGCGTTGATGGTTCCCCGGGCGCTGCCCAGATCGAGCATCAGCCGTATCTCCTCCTCGGTGATCCTTGAGTCTTCGGTCTCCGGGTCTATCCGCAGAAGCCTAAGTATACTGTTGGTGGATCGTGTCAGAAGCCAGACCAGCGGGGCAAAAGCCCTGGAGATGGCAAGAATAAGACCGGACATGGCCAGGGCCAGGGTATCGGCTTTTTTCATGGCGATTCGCTTGGGAACCAGTTCTCCCAACACCAGCGTAAAGAACGAGAGGATCACGGTAATGATCACCACGGAAATCACATCAATGGTGGCGGTGGGGATCGGTATCCCCCGGTTCACCGCCCAAAGCGTGATCTTCTCCGAAAAGTTATCCGCCGCAAAGGCGCTGCCCAGGAACCCCGCCAGGGTAATGCCCACCTGGATGGTAGCCAGGAATTTCGCCGGCTGTCTGGTCAGGGCCAAAAGCCGTTTGGCCCGCCTGTCTCCCGCGGTGGACATTTTTTCCAGTTTCGTATCACTGATGGAAATAAGGGCAATCTCCGCGCAGGCAAAGACCGCGTTCACCATGATGAGACAGAACTGCAGGAGGAGCTGCCAGAAGATGGGGTCCTTATCGTCCATGGGTCTCCACCGCGTCTTCCCGCGCCAGCCCGATATCCCGGCGGAACCCCATGCCCCTGAAGCTTACCGCTTCCAGGGCCGCGTAAGCCCGGCTTCTGGCCTCCCGCGCGTCCGCCCCCGGCGCGGCGAGGGCCAGTACCCGCCCCCCGGCGGTGTAAAGTCCCTCATCGCGCACCGGCCCTTGTTGAGCCCCGGCGGCGAAAAGTTTGGCGCCGGTCTTTTCCAGCCGGCAGCGGTCGATGAAGATGGGGTCCCCCTTGCGGTAAGGGCCGGGATAACCCTCCGCCACGGCCACCGGCGCGCAGACGGCGCCGGGTTTCCAGCGCAGGGGCAGGTCCTTGAGGGCGGGAACAGGGGAGGATCCGGCAGACAGCCCGCCCAGGGCAATGGCATAGCAGAGTTCAAAAAAATCCGAGTCCAGAAGGGGCAGTACCGCCTGGGTTTCCGGGTCCCCAAGCCGTACATTGTACTCAAGCAGGTAACAGCGTTCCCCGGAAATCATAAGGCCAAAGAAAATAAAGCCCCGGTAGTCAATTCCCTCCGCCTCCAAACCCCGGAGCGTGGGCTCCAGAATGGCGGCGGTAAAATCCTCGCGGCAGGCTTCGGTAAAGCCGGGCGCCGGGGCAATGGCCCCCATGCCGCCGGTATTGGGTCCCGCGCCGCCCTCAAAGCGGCTCTTATGGTCACGGGCGGCGATAAAGGGCCGGATAATCCCCGCCCTGCCGGGCCCCGCATCCACCGCGGCCAGTATCGAAACTTCCCTTCCCTCAAGAAAATCCTCGATCAGCACCGTATCCCCAGCCTTACCCAGGCTGCGGTCCCGCATAAAGGCGTTGATTGCCCCTTCCGCCGTCTCCGGTGAAGGGGCGATTACCACCCCCTTGCCCGCGGCCAGCCCATCGGCCTTGATCACCAGGGGCAGCCAACCGGAACCACGCTCCGCGCCATTACCCCCCCCGGAACCCGTGGAACGGCGTGAAACGGCAAAATGTTCCTTGACGTAGGCCAACGCCTCCACCGGCCCGGAAAACTCCCGGCTCGCCGGAGCGCGTACGCCGTATCGTTTCATAAAATTTTTGGAAAAGGCCTTGCTTGCCTCCAGACGGGCGGCGTCCCTGCCGGGCCCTGCCACCGCAAGTCCCGCGGCGCGGAAACGATCCGCAATCCCCAGGGCCAGGGGTTCTTCGGGCCCTACCACGGTCAAGCCAACATCATGTTTCCCGGCAAAGGCAACAAGCGCCTCCTGCCCCTCCTCCCCGGAGAGGTCCCGGCCCAGGTTCACATTTTCGCACTTGGCTTCCGCGGCGGTCCCGCCGTTTCCAGGAGCCGCGTACACCCGCGCTACCCGCCCCGACTGGGCAAGTTTCCAGGCTATGGCGTGCTCTCTGCCCCCCGACCCGATGACAAGTACATTCATACCCTCCCGCCCGGAACTGTCCGGGGAGGACATGCCCCTTACCACTCCCGCGCCTTGAAGTTTTCCGGCATCTCCGCCACAACAACCGAGTCCCCGGACTGTACCAGCACGTACAACCCCTTCCTCTGGGCGTACTCCCTTACCTCTGACGCTACCGCCATCCCGGCTACCGCCCCCACCAGCTTCCTCCCGTCCCCCCTCTTGTCCAACTGCTCCCGTACTTTCCTCATCCGCTCCAGATGTTCGTTCACATCACGTTCCGTAAGAACTGACTTGATCTCCACCGGCATCGCGTACTCCCCGTTCTCCAGCAGCATGTCCACCTGCGCTACCGTCCGCTCCCCTTCCCAGAACTTCTCTGGTCCCCCGCGCGTAAAGGTGTAGCCCAGTTCCCTGAACTTCTCCCAGAGTTTGGCGGAGATCATTTCCTCCGCCCACTTGCCGAAGGAACTGCTAAGACCGCCGATGTTTCTGGACAGCTCCTTGATCTGCTTGTCGGTCTCTTTGGAGAGTTCTTTGATCTGCTTGCTGGTCTCCGCCTGCCGCTTCTCCGTCTCCGCGAATATCTCCCTGATCTGCCTGCTGGTCTCCGCCTGTTGCTGGGTCAGCTCTGCCTGCCGCTGGTCGGCCTTTGCGGAAAGATCCTGCATCACCACCCAGACCTTCTCAAACGTCAAACCTTTGCCCGCCTCCAATGCCTCTTCTGCTGTCATCATCTCATCCCCCTGTGTTTATCATGGTAATACTATACCAAGCCGGTTGTGGCTTCAAGAATCCAATTCTGCCCATCTTGGGTTTTTCTTTGACAAAACGGAGGATTTTTGGTATCTTAGATGTTCCAGGAGTGTACAGGAGCGTATATGGTAAATGTACAGAATGTAACGAAGATTTACGGTTCCCGGCGGGTGGTAGATAATATCAGTTTTACGCTGGGCGACAGAGGGGTGCTTGGCTTTCTTGGTCCCAACGGGGCGGGAAAGTCCACCACAATGAACATCATTGCCGGGTATACGTCTTCCTCTGCGGGGTCCGTAACCGTGAACGGCAGCGAGATCCTTGAAGACCCCATCGGGGCCAAGCGGAACGTGGGCTACCTGCCGGAACGGCCGCCCTTGTACCCGGATATGACCGTTATGGCCTATCTTTCCTTCATGTTCGATCTTAAAAAGCTTACCCTTCCCAAAAAAGCCCATATTGCCGAAATCTGCGCCGCCGTCGGCATTGTCCCGGTGCAAAAGCGGATTATCAAGAACCTTTCCAAGGGGTTTCAGCAGCGGGTGGGTCTGGCCCAGGCCATGTTGGGGAATCCGGGGCTTCTTATCATGGACGAACCTACCGTGGGCCTTGACCCGGTACAGATTCTGGAGATTCGCGGCCTTATCCGCGAAATCGGAAAAAAATCCGCGGTGATATTCTCCTCCCACATCCTGCAGGAAGTCCAGGCGGTTTGCGACCGGGTTATCGTGATCAACAACGGGCTTCTTATCGCCAACGACACGCTGGAAAACCTTTCCCGTCTGGGGGATAACCGGCTGTTCCTCTCCGTGGAAGGTCCCGGTGAGGAAGTGCTCCTGGCCATCCGGATCTTGCCGGGGCTTAAATCCGTCAAACTGCTGGACCATTCGAGGGAGCAGGGGGCCTGCGATTTTGAACTGGAGACTGAAACCGGTCAGGACCTGCGGCGCGACCTTTTCAGGCTTCTGGCGGCGAAGAACTGGCCCATTCTTTCCCTGTATCGAAGCGGGATTTCCCTGGAAGACGCCTTTGTCCGCCTTACCGCCGGTGATAACGCGGCCCTTGCCGCCCTTGCCTCCGGTTCCGGCGACAGCGCGGCCACGGACGCGCCTGAGGCCCCTGAAGCCGCGGCCCCCGAAGCCGTATCCGGGGAGCAAGACCCGGCCGCCCTGGCCGAAGACGACGGCCAACCGGATGCCGCCAAAGGAGACGCAGAATGATCGCGATACTTAAACGGGAACTGGGGGCCTACTTTAGCTGTCCCATCGGTTATGTCTACCTGGGGGTCTTCTACCTCCTTACCGGGTATTTCTTCTTTGGGGGGGTACTTTATGCGCAGAGCAGCATCATGACCCCCGTGTTTCAGGTGATGATCAACATTGTGATGTTTCTTACCCCCGTGCTGACCATGCGCCTTATGTCGGAGGATCTGCGGCACCGGACAGATCAGGCCCTGCTCACCGCGCCGGTAACCCTGGGGGCCATTGTCGGGGGTAAGTTTCTGGCCGCCGCCGTGGTATACACCGCCGGCGTGTCCATGAGCATCGTGGACTCCGTCGTCGTAGAAGTTCTGGCCCAGGTGAATTGGGCGATGGTTTGGGGAAGCTACATCGGCATCCTGCTCCTGGGCTTCGCCTTTATCGCCATAGGGCAGTTCATTTCGTCCCTGACGGAAAATCAGGCTATCGCCGCCATCGGCTGTTTTGTCGTGGTCCTTGCCGTCTTCCTGATGGATGCCCTTATCGATATTGTTCCCAACGTGGTACTCAGGACAATACTGCAGGGCATCTCCTTTATGAGCCGGTATACCCCCATTACCAACGGCATTTTGAGTGTCTCTAACCTGGTGTTTTTTCTCAGTGTCTGCGGAATTTTCCTTTTCCTGACCACCAGAGTGCTGGAAAAAAGAAGGTGGAGTTAAACTATGGCCTTAAAGAACCTCTTCAAATCAAGCGAAACCAAACCGGCCAAGGCCGGACCTTCCGGTAAATCCGCGCGGCCCCTTTCGATGGGGCCCCTGTTTGGAAAACGAAATATCCGTTACGGGTTTGTGTCGGTCTGCATCACGGTGGTGGTGATTGCCGCCATTGTGCTTTTCAACGTGGTCCTTACGGCCCTGTTTGAGCGGTATCCGCTGGATATCGATCTTACCGAAGATCAGATTTTCGAAATATCGGAGGAGACAAAGGACTATCTAAGGGATCTGGATCAGGATGTGAATATCTACGTCCTCAATACCGAAACCGCCTTTATCGCCGCCAGCCCCACAGAGTATTTTATTCAGGCCAACGAGGTGATCCGCCGGTATGCCCAGTACTCTTCGCGGGTACACCTTGAATACATCGACATGATCCGCAACCCCAACTTCGCCTCCCAGTACCCCGAATTTGACCTTAACATCAGCGATATTCTGATCGTCTCCGGCCCCAGGTCCCGGAAACTCAGCCCCCAGGACCTGTTTAACATCCGCAGTTCCTATTACGGCAGTTATGTATCGTCCTCAAAGGCTGAACAGGCCATGACCAGCGCCCTGCTGGGCGCTACCAGTACCAAAACTTCCCTGGCGGCGCTTATCAGCGGGCATGGGGAGGAGGATATAAGTTCCCTGACAGAACTCCTGCAGATGAATTCCTGGGAACAGGTCAGCTTTAACCCGATGACGGAAGGCGTCCCCGCGGAGGCAAGCCTTATAATCCTGGCCGCGCCGGCGCGGGACCTTTCCCCCGATGAACTGAGCAAAATTGACACGTTTTTGGAAGGCGGGAATGACCGGGTATTTCTGTACCTAAGTTCCTATGCCCAGGGGGGGCAAACGGATGATGGGGCAGGGCTGCCCAATTTGGACGCCTTTCTGGCCGAGTGGGGCGTAGCGGTGGATTCGGGGATCGTGTTCGAGACTAACAACAGCCGTATTATCGGCAATTCTCCCTTTGTGGCGCTCGCGGATTTTGTGGAAGGCGATTACTCCAAGTCGGTCATAGAGAAGCAGCTCTACCCGGTGCTTCCGCAGTCCCGGCCCCTGCGGCTGTTGTTTGAGGGCCAGCGTTACCGGCGCACCAGCGTCCTTATCCAGGCCTCCGCCGACTCCGGCATCCTCCCGGTGGACGCGCCGGCGGATTGGTACCCCGGCCCTGAAAGCATGAAGCCCGATATCCCCCTTATGACTCTGACCAGTTCCACGCGGAACAACGTGGAAGGGGACTTTGTCTCCAGCCACGTGGTTGTCTGCGGTTCTGTCCTGGCCCTGAATGAGTACTTTTTGGGGAATGTCAATTTTGGAAATTCAACATTTTTTCTGGACCTCCTGGGTACTCTGGCGGGCCGGGAAGACCAAATCTATGTTCAGGATAAGACCCTGGGCTTTTCAAGTATGAACATCACCATGACTCAGATTATTGTCCTGGCCCTTATCTTCATCGTCCTTATCCCCCTGGTGGTGCTGGTATCGGGGATTGTTGTCTGGCTGCGCCGCCGGCACAAGTAGGAAGGGTAGCTTATGTCGAAGAAGCTTGTATTCATCATCATTATGGTGGTTCTGCTGGCCGGCCTGGGTGGTGCCCTGGTTGTGTTAAGGCGGAAACCCCCGGTAGTGTCCACCTTTCCGGACCTGCCCCCGGTTGAGTACGTTATCAACTACCGGGGCGATGAATTTGCCGGTCTTGCCTCCGTAACGATACACAACGAAAAGGGAGAATTTTCGGTTGTCCCCGGCGATCCCCCCGCCATTCCCGGCTGGGAGTCCCTTATCTCCAGCACCTACCCCCTAACCCGGATACTGGATGTTTGCGCCGGCCTTGTTTCCCAGGGTCTGGTAGTGGAGGAGGATGAGGTGGACCTGTCCATCTACGGTCTGGACCAGGTTCGCGCGCGGGCGGAGATTAAGACCAACCGGGGGGATGGAACCACCCTCTACATCGGCAACGAGGCGCCGGACAAAAGCAGTGTCTATGTCCGGTTAGAGGGGAGTTCCCAGGTACACCGGGCGGGGAAGTGGGAGATCGACAGCCTGCTGCAGGGGATCTTTGACTTTGTGGACAAAGAGGTAAGCCCCCAACTGGCAAGCGACGATTCCGGCAGCTTTGAGTTTTCGGAAATTTCTCTGGGTGGTACGGTACGGCCCGACGGCCTTATCCGGGTTGTTCCCGCGTCCCAGGAAACGGCCAGCACCCGGAGCCGTATTTCCAGCCTGTACCGGATCACCAGCCCCGTGGACGTGTCCCTGAACCTTGATAAGGGCCTCCCCATCCTTCAAACCATCCCGGGCATTCAGGCCGATTCGGTGATAGCCCGTGTGTACGGGCCGGAGGATCTGGCGCGTTACGGCCTGGACAAACCCTATTCCACCGCGGCCATCAGCGGTACCCTGGGCCAGGGCCTGGGGGGCTTTGCCCTGCGGGCTTCAAGTCCCGACGCCAATGGTAATGTGTACATCTACCGGGAGGGCTCCGAGTTGGTGTACCAGGTGGCCGCCTCCAAGTTCTCCTGGCTTACGGCAACCTGGTGGAACCTGATGGACAAGATGATCATCCTTCCCTTTATCGACGCGGTTGCCAGGGTGGAGGTAATCAGCCCCCAGCGCCAGACGGCCTTTGATCTGAGCGGGGAGGAGGATGAACTCAAGGTAGAATCCGGGGGCCTTGTGCTGAACACCGACGATTTCCGAAAGTACTACCAGACGCTCATTGGCGCCATTTACGATGAATACGCCGAGGAACGGATCCCCGCCGGGGCCAAGCCGGTTTTGGAGATTGTGTATCACTACCGGGACGGCCAGGAGCCTGACCGGGTTTCCTTCTACGCCTCCGGTTCCCGCCGGGTCCTTAGCAGTGTGAACGGCCGCCGGCCCTTTTACACCTATATGGCCTACGTTGAATGGGTTCTTAACGATCTGGATCAGGTCTTGCAGGGCAAAAAAGTGCAGTCTTACCTATAATGTAAGCTAAGGAGTACTGCACAATGGGTATTTTGAAAAACGCGGCGCCGCTGCCGAATATTCCCTGGGAAGATCGCCCCCGGGGGGGAGAACGGGAGGAGCCGTTGTGGCGATATTCAAAAAATCCGGTAATTCCCCGGAACCTTACGCGCTTTTCCAACAGCATTTTTAACAGCGCCGTGGTTCCCTTTAAGGGGGAATTTGCCGGGGTGTTCCGCTGCGACGATACATCCCGCCGCATGAACATCCACGCGGGGCGGAGCGGGGACGGGATCAACTGGACCATCGCGGACGATCCAATTCCCTTTATCAAAACCGATCCGGATTTGCCCGACTCGCAGTACAAGTACGACCCCAGGGTAGTCTTTGTGGAGGACCGCTGGTACGTTATCTGGTGTAACGGTTATTTTGGTCCAACTATCGGGCTGGGCTACACCCGGGACTTTGAGAAATTTTATCAGATGGAAAACATCCTGATGCCCTACAACCGGAACGGCGTACTCTTTCCCCGGAAAATCGGAAACAACTACGCCCTGTACAGCAGGCCAAGCGATTCGGGGCATACCCCCTTTGGGGATATCGTGTATTCCGAAAGTCCCGATCTTGTGTATTGGGGCAGACACCGCCACGTTATGTCTCCCGCTCCCTTTGAAAAAAGCGCCTGGCAGTGTACCAAGATCGGCGCGGGGCCGGCGCCCATTGAAACTACCGAAGGCTGGCTTCTTATTTACCACGGGGTGCTTACAAGCTGTAACGGTTTTGTGTATTCCTTTGGCGCCGCCCTGCTCGACTTGGACAAGCCCTGGCAGGTCATTGCCCGGTCCCGGCCCTACCTTATTGCCCCCCAGGCCCCCTATGAACTTTCAGGCGATGTTCCCAACGTTACCTTCCCCTGCGCCGCCCTGACGGACGGGGAAACCGGAAGACTGGCGGTTTACTACGGCTGTGCCGATACGGTAACGGGGTTGGTGTTCGGCATTGTCGATGAGGTAGTGGACTTTGTCAAACGGAATTCGATAGCGTAGAAACCCCCTGTCCCAGCGCCGCTCTAATCTTGTCCCGCAGAAGCTGGGGCGTAACCGGTTTTACTATGTAATCCGCCGCGCCGGCGGCGGCAGCCCTGTTCATAAAATCTTCCCCCGCGTGGGATGTGATAAAAATTACGGGGATGTTTTTCAGATCAGGATGTTCGGCGTTGTTTTTGATGTTGTCCAGAAATTCAAAGCCGGACATTTCCGGCATTTCGACATCCAGAAGGATAAGATCGACCGTAACGGTATTCAACATGGCAAGGGCGCTCCGGGCCGACTTGCTTAAGCGCATGTCAAAGTCGTTTTGCAGAATGCCCCTGATGGTGGCAAGGTTGACCGGCATATCATCAACCGCCAGTACGATCTGTTTTTTTTCCGTCATGGATCCTCCGGCTAATACCCCTTTATCTTTTTTCCAAACAGCATATTCTGGTAACACCGTAGACAGCCGGGGAACATGCCCCCCCTGCAGGCATGAATGGTCTTGCGGAAGCGGTTGGCCCGGTCTCCGTTGTAAATTTCCGTAAAGGACTGTTCCTTGACATTCCCCAATATATAATCCGGGTAGTCGGCGCAAAAATGCACATCGCCGTTGTAATTGACGTTGGCCTGGCACCAGGGGACAATGCACTGATTCCGCACCGGGGTTTCCAGGTCCGCGTAGTAGGTGTGGGTTTTTTCCGGGTTCAGTGTGGGTACCGTGATAATGGGGTGGCCGTAATCGTTTTTATGCAGTTCTGTTAAGATGGTATGAAGACGGTGCCCGTCAATGTTGTTGTTGTAGCCGGTATTGTAACCGGCAAGGCAGTCAATATCGGTGTCCAGTTTTTCTTTCATAACCTGCCGCTGGGACGCGATAATGTTATCATTGGTGTAGGTTCCAAGGTTAAAGATATGCAGGTCAAGGTTAAACTCCCTGGTGGCCTCCGCCAGGCGGGTCAGGTCAAGGTAGTTCTTGTTGCTTACGGTGGTTACAATTCCCATGATGGGGTAAATGGAATTTTGTTTTTTCTTTTCCCTGTTAATGGCCTTAAAACCCCTGACCACCCGTTCGTAGGATCCCTTGCCCCTCATAAAGTCGTTGGTTTCCTCAAAGGCGTCCAGCGACACAAAAATAGTACTCCACTTGTCGTAGACAATTTGTTCCGCCCTCTGTTCCAGCAGGGTTCCGTTGGTATTGACGCTGACATAGAGCCCCTTGTCAACCATGTGTTTTGCCAGCGGCATCAGGTCCGGGTACAGAAACGGCTCCCCTCCCCAAAGGTACGATACCGGCCGATGGGGGGCAATCTCGTTTATCAGCTCCTTATATCGCTGCAGAGATACTATTTTTTTCGCCTCCTCCGTAATATCGCAGTTTTTCATGACCCCCTGGTCGCCCCATTGGCCGCACATTCTGCAGCGCAGATTGCACAGGGGAGTAAGCTTGAAATATACCAGGCAAAGGTTATTCATGTGGTTGTAGTTATAATCCCGCCTGGGGAAAAGCCACGATTTTCCCATCTTGAGGAAACCCAAAGACATTTTTGCGGAGAGCGACAGATTTTTGCCAAAAAGAAGCGGCACGACAGAATAATTTTCTTTCATTGTTGACCTTCAAAACCGTTTCAGAATATCGGGTTTTTAAATTCCACCTTTATCCATTTTATAACCAGTTTAGTCGATTACCACCTCAGAAGCAATATTTCCTTCCCGCGTATAGGCCCGGCGGAAGTTATAGGGGTCAAGAAAGCGTTCACCCCGGTGGAAGAACAGGTACTGGTACGTTCCCGGCGGCAGGGGCAGACTCAGCGTATAGGTCCCCTCCGGGTATTCCCGCAGTTCGTACATAAAGGGGTCCCAGCCGTTAAAGCTGCCCGCCACCGTAACCAGTTCCCCGGGGGGACCCTTGAATGAAAAATACATCCCACCCTTGGGATTTTCGTGAAGAATCAGACTTTTTTCAACATGGGGCAGAATTATCAGGGAATTGGTGAGCCCGGAAACCTCGCTCCGGCGGCTTCCGGGATTGGCCGGGTCCGTTGTCCAAAGGCCGTTGATAACCAGGCGGTACTCAATCTCCTCAAGACCCTCCGGCACCTGGTAGACATAGAACAGGAGCCCCGAATCTTTGTAGGGGTCCGGAACCTTTTTCCCCGGCGGAATGGGGGCATCCTGGGGGTCCTGGATCAGGAGCAGTTGCCGCATCCAGTGAACCTGGGCGAAACCTTCCGCCGCCAGGGCCACCCCAACCCGGCGGTAGCCGGACGAGGCGGTAAAAATAACCGCGTCTTCAAAGATATGCGGCCCCGCCGTCGCCGGCAGAGTCAGGAGCCGGTCAAAAAATTCGGGGGATTCCAGGTCCGCGCCCATAAGGGGCAGGGCGAGGAACATAAAAACGACTACGGCAAACGGTCCGGCGGCTCTTGGTTTGGTTTTCATAGGTGCTGGCGCGTGTATAAGACTTCCCCCTATAGTATAATCGGTTATACGATGGAGTAGTTGAGCTAATCCTGCGGCGTGGTTGGCGCCGATACATAAACGGAGTACTATGCCATCGTTACAGAGCCTCCGGGAATTTAAAACCTCTTTTGATGAAATCGGCAATGAAAAGGCCGTGCTTGAGGCTCAAAATTTGTCCTACGAGGACCTGCCCCTTCCCGATGTTGAGGCCGAAGAGCCCGTTGACGCCGAACTACCCGCCGATCTTTCCCTTTTTGAGGATCAGACCCAGGACAGCGCGGGCGATAGTCCGCCGCCGGATCCGGCCCTGGGGGATTTTGATCTGGACGCCCTTCTGGAGGCCGTTCCCCCCGATCTTTCCGATCTGCCCGACATCCCCGATGAGTTCCCCGATACCCCCGCCGGAGATGAAGTTCCGCTTGAGGATTCCGGTATTCCCGGCGATCTTCTGGAAGGTTTTGCGGATGATTTGGAGCAAACCCCCGCCGACACGGGGCTTTCCGATCCGGGCGATACCGGCTTTGACGATGCCGGGGCTGATATGGGGACCCTGGAGGGCCTTGAGGACCTGGACCTGGATTTAGAGCCCGAAAGTCCGGGGCTGGATTTGGGGACCGAAGGCGCGGATCTGGGCCTGGAAGACACCGGGGACTTTGGTGATACCGGGAACCTGGAGGCGGAAACCGGGGACGGGGACCTTGAAGCTGAAACCGGGGCTCAGGACGGCGGGTTTGATGAAGAAGACCTGGACCTGGAGACTGGTTTTGGCGAGGCCGATCTTGCCGGTGGAAGCGGCGACTCCTTTGATACCTTTGACATGGAGCAAAAAGCGCCGGACGCTGAACAGGAAGATGAAATCGCCGACCTGGACCTGGGGGATTTTACCCTTCCCGGCATTGACGACATGCTTGGCGGCGTCCCCGGCCAGGACACCCAGGAGGCCGGCCAGGGGAAGGCCCACAGGGGATTTTTTAGCGGCCCCCCGCCGGAGGAGAAGGAACCGGAGGAGATACAGCTTGGCGAAGACGATCTGGCCCAGTTCCGGCGTACTCTTGACGGTTATCCCCTCAATCTGCGCCTTGCCATAGAGGAGATCATTGCCGAACAGGCGGTTCCCCCCGGCCAAATAGCAAATCTTGTCCGGCTTTTGATACGGGGGGCCCCTCCCAAAGAAACCGCGGCCCTGGCCGGCAAGATTCTGGGTACAACCATCCAGGTTCCCGTACAAAAGAAAACAGGTGAACAGTTGGAGGCTGAACGGGATAGTTTTGCCTATGTCTTTGTTCACAGCTTCCTGCCCATCATCAGGCTTGCCCTGTTTATCCTTGTGGTGGTCGCCTCTTCCTGCTTTTTGATCTGGCGTTTTATCTATACCCCCATTCACGCGGAGAACCTCTACCGGCTTGGGTATGATCGAATTAACGCCGGGGAGTACGAGCGGGCTAACCAGCGTTTTACACAGGCATTCAACATTCACCGGGATAAAGACTGGTTCTACACATACGCGGAGGCATTTCGCGATCAACGACAGTATATCTACGCGGAAGAAAAGTACGATGAGCTTCTATCCTACTACCCCAGGGACAAGAAGGGTGTGCTTGACTATGCCGCTCTGGAAACCTACTACCGGCAGAACTACGAAAAAGCGGACCGCCTGCTCCGGTATAACATTTTGGAATACAACCCCAACGACCAGGAGGCCCTGCTTGCCCAGGGTGATAACGCCCTGGCCTGGGGAGAGATTGACAGCGCCCGCTACGAAGACGCCCGTTTTGCCTACGCCCGGCTTTTGGAACGCTATGGCTGGACCGATCCGGTAACTGAACGGATGTTACGGTACTTTATCCGTACCGATAACCTCAAAGAGGTAATTCCCCTGCAGTTTTTCTTTATGGACGATCCTAAAAAGAAGATAAGCGCCGAAACCCTGGCAGAACTTGGAGGCTACCTTTTGGACAAGCGGACGGAGGAGGTCCGGGGCGTTCCCAACGCCTATGTGGAGCAGATCAGCGGCGTCCGGGATCTTCTGCTCAGGGCCGTCCTTCAGGGTCCCGCGCTGCCGGAAGCCCACTACCACCTTTCCCGGTATTACCGTTCCCTTGGCAGCCTGCGGGACGAGGAGCTTACGCTGGAAGTGGCCCTGCGGACATTCGAGAGTACCGCCGAAAAATCGGTCCGCCGCGTGGTTTACCATATTGAGGCCCTGTCCCGGGACGCGGAGATTTTAAGGAACCGGCGCGAGTACTTTGCCGCAGAGGAACAGCTTGTCAAGGCTATCGGTCTTTACGAAGACGGGTTGGATCGCACAATCCTCCACCCGGCCCCCGAATTTGGCCGCCTTTACGCCGCTATGGGGGACCTTGAGTACTTTACCAAATCCGGGGACATGGAAATGACCCTGACCTACTACCTCAACGCGGAAAAAACCGGCTACAGTTCCCCGGCAATGCTCTACTACATGGGGTCCGCCTATTACCATCAGGAAGATTGGGCGCACGCGCTGGAACGTTTCTTTGCCGCGTCCTCCCAACTGCCCCTGGACCGCCGCATCCTTCTGGCCCTGGGCAATACCTGCTATCAGCGGGGGGACTTTTTTGCCGCTCAGGGCTACTACAACCGTCTCCTTGACCTGCTGGAAGCCGAGCGCGCGCGGCTTCCCGTGCTTTTACCCAACGACAGGCCCGAATACCTTGAGACCGCCGAACGTCTGATGATCGCCCGGAACAACATGGGCGCAACCCTTGAAGCCCTTTCCCGCAACCGCCCCGCTTACCGGGCCCAGGCGTTTGGATTCTACGCCCAGGCGATCCAGGCCTGGGACTCCCTTACCCGCAACCCGCAAAGCATGATCCGCCTGGGCGCGGGGGACCTTTCCAACCCCGGCAGCAACCTGCCCTACCTCAATTCCCGCAACCTCCTCTACCCCCAGGCCGGCTACCAGGCCCAAATTTTCCCCCAGATTGACAAGGATATTCTTGAGCCCTCTCCCTGGGAATACTGAGTGGAATTCTTGCAAGCCCTTATGCTTAGGGGTATAGTTAGGGGCTGTGGTTGTGTATCATGCTCTCCGGGCCGCTTTGCGGGCCGGTTCACGAATCATTGTTCGGTTCCCCGTCTTTCTTGCGGCGGTTCTGCTGGTCCTTGCCTCCTGTGAAAAATTGCGGAACCTGGCGCGGACCGGGCAGCCGGTAACTGGGCAACCGGTAACTGAGCAGCCGGTAACTGAGCAGCCGGCGCTTGAGGCCGATTTGGGGGAGACGATTGCGGCCCTGACGGGTGGAGGCGCGGAACGGGTGGAGGCCGGTATTGTTATCGAGGCCCTTAACGGCGCGGGGCTTCCCCCGGAGGTGGCGCTTAAACTGGAGGCGGCCGCGGCGGAGAGCCCCGCCATTATTCTGGACCTGTTGGCATGCCTGAAAGGGGACCCCTTTCTCAGGCGGCTTGTGGATAAAAGCCACGCCTTGCCGGAGGCTTACGAGCCGGACGATCTGGTAGAACTTGTCCCCGGTTCCTACGAGGTGGGCCGCCGGGGGTTGATGCTGCGCCGCCCCGCCGCGGAGGCCCTGGAACGAATGGCCGCCGCCGCCCGGGCCGACGGCGTTGTTCTGGTGGCCTCGTCAACCTACCGTTCCTATGCTTATCAGGTTGAGGTATACAACCGTAATGTAAAGGAGCTGGGCCAGGCCGCGGCGGACCGCGAATCCGCCCGCCCCGGTTACAGCCAGCACCAGACGGGCCTTGCCGTGGATTTTGGCTCCATTGACGACAGTTTTGCGCAAACCAGGGCCGGACGCTGGATACTGGAACACGGCAGCAGTTTTGGCTGGTCCCTCTCCTTCCCCGACGGCTACGAGGAGGCGACCGGGTACCGCTGGGAAAGCTGGCACTACCGTTATGTCGGCGAAGACCTGGCCGCCTTTATCGACACCTGGTTTGACGGTATTCAGCAGTACGCCCTGCAGTTCATCCATGCCTGGGAAGCGGGCGGGTCAAACCGGCAGGGTTTTTAATTCCACCCCCAGGTCCCTGGCCGCCTTTTCCGCGGCGCCGCTGCCCGCGATGATCACGGTGGCAGGTTCTTGTTGAGACGCAAGACGCCGCCGCGCTTCGACAATTTCATCTTCCTGTAATCCGACAAGCCAGGTAAGCGTGCGCAGCCGCTGTGCGTCGTTAAGCCCGTAGAGGAAGCGGAGGAAGTCGGAAAAGCTCCGGTCGGAGGGACTGCGGGGGCGGATTTCCCGGGCGTAAGCGCCGACAATGGCCTTCTCCAGCGCCTCCCCGTCTGGCTGGGGGCCATTGGAGGGGGCCAGGGCGGACTTAAAGGAACTGAGGGACCGCAGCGGGTTGGGGTCGCGGAACGTGTACATCGTAAAGATACCCTCAATGCTGTCCGTGTGGGCAAAGGCGCCGTAGGCGCCGCCTTTCATGCGAATATCCTCCCACAGGGGACCGGTAAAAAGCTGGTGGGTTAGCAGCAGTTCCGCCGCGTGGGCGTGGGTGTTTGCGGGGGCGGAGGCAAGGGTCATGGCGGCAAAGCCGATTTGCAGGGAGGGGGAAGCGAAAACCTCCGGCGTTCCCTTTCCGGTCCGGGGCCCCTCCAGGGTGTCCGCCATGTGGAACAGGGCGCTGTCTGTGGCGCGGGGATTCCGGGGCCGGGGAGAACCCAGGGGCCGGAAAAACCTGCCGGCGCTGGCAAGGGCCGTGGTCATGGCCTCTTTGCGGCCCGTAAAACTGGCGATAAGTCCGCCCCTGGCCGCAAGGGTATCCCTGATACGGTTAAGCCGGGTGCTGATCTCCGCGGTGTCAAGGTCTGCCATGCGCCGGGCAAAGCCGATCTGCCCCATGCCGTTCCATAGTTCGTTTACCATAGCGGAGCGGGAAGAAAAACGGGAGGACCGGACAAAGGCGTAGTGGTGTCCCCCGGGGGCAAGGCTGGATTCGGCATCGTTTTTCCCCTCCAGAACAAGGTCCCGGATATGCCGCTGATCGGAAAAATCGGCTTCCGTGATAAGCCGTAAGGCCAGTCCAAGGGCGTCGTCTATTTTTTCGTCCAGACACTTAAAGCGGTAGATAATCCAGTCCCGTCCGGCAATGTCAAAAATACCCGCGGGCGTGGCAACGGCGCTGCCCGATCCGGGACTCAGGCTGCCGCTTTTTAGGGTAGCGTAGAAGCCCCCCACGGTATGGGCCAAAAGGCTGGACACCTCCCCGTAATCCATGCCCGGCAGCCCGGTGGAGGCCAGGACATCGCAGAAGAAGGGGAGCCATTGGTAGTCCGCCGGGTCCAGAATATCCACGGGGATCGCCAGATCGACATAGGTAATGCCGTTGGTAAAAAGGTCGTGGGTCAGGACCGGCGCTCCCCCCGCCTCGTGGAGATGGTGGGGGGCGGTTTCAATTTCAAGGGCAAGGTCCGCGCGGGAAAGGTGGGGCAGGGAAGCCTGGACCGCCGGGTCTTCCGCACGGCTCTGGTGGGCATCCAGGGCCGCCTCTTTTTCACGGATGGCCCGCCGCCCTTCCCCGGAAAGGGCGGCCTCTTTTTTTGCCAGTTCCTCTGCCAGCCGCCGTTCCTGTTTTTCCCTGAAATCCGCCTGGGGTTTCACGGTAACAAGGACTCTGTGGGGGTTGTTCAGGAGGCAGCTCCTGATAAGGGATTCAAGGTAACGCGGTTCGGCGGCCAAACGCCCTTTGAGTTCCTTGAAACCCGGCATAAACAGCAGGGTGTCCCAGGGCGCGGCCCCGTGGAGCCAGCCCCGCAGCGAACGCCGCAGCCAGATTAGGGAAAAAGGCCCCCCGGACCGGCGTATCTCCATCTGGGAAAATTCCATGGAGAGCAGGGCCGCCTCAACCTCCCCCGGAGGAAAGCCCCCGGCGGCGATCTGTTCCAGTTTTTCCAGAATCAGGGCCTCCACTTTGTGGGCGTCTTCCGGCGCCACCCCCCGGAGTCCCGCGACAAACGTGGTTTCCCGCAGTTCATTATCCAGGCCGGAAATGGGGCAGAGGTCTTCGCCCAGGCCGGATTCAACCAGGGCCCGCACAAGGGGGGAACCGTCGTGCCCCAGAAGGGCCTCCTCCAGCGCCTCCAGGGCTATGGTTTGGAGGTGATTGGTTACGTCGGAACAGACCCAGGAGATAAAAACCGTGGCTTTATCGCTGCCGCTCATGGGACAGGGGACGACGATGCTCCGGGGTTTATCCCAGCGTTCCACCAGGGAAATTGGTTCCGCGGCCCGGCCCTGGGGCAGACCCGCAAGAAAACGCTCATTGATAAAATCAAGCTGTTCTTCCGTGGGAATGTTTCCCGCAAGAAAGATGCGGCAGTTGGCGGGGGAATAGCGTTGGGCATGGAAATTTCGAAGGTCCTCCCAGCTTAAACCCGGAATACACTCCGGGTCGCCGCCGGAATCGCAGGCGTATACGGTACCGGGGAACAGGGATTTGATGGACCAGAGGGCGGGATAGGCATCCAGTGACGAGTAGGCCCCTTTCATCTCGTTGTAAACCACCCCAGTTATGGACAGCTTTTCCTCCGCCGCGCTTCCCGACAGCGTAAGCCGGTGCCCTTCCTGCATGAATGTGAACTCTGAAAGCAGGGGTTGGAATACCGAATCCCCGTAAACGGCCATCAGGTTAAAATAATCCTGCCGGTTTACCGAACTGGAGGGGTACACGGTTTTGTCCGGAAAAGTCCAGGCGTTCAGATAGGTTTGCAGACTGCCCTGTTCCAGAAGGGGGAAGGCGTCTTTGCAGGGGTAACGCCGGGAACCGCAGAGTACCGAATGTTCCAGAATATGGGCAACCCCCGTGGAATTGTTAACGGCGGTGGCAAAGGCAAAGGCAAAGAGGTTTTCGTGGTCATCGTTAAGGATGTGAAAAACCTGTGCGCCGCTTGTGTGCCGCGCCCAAATGCCCCTGGCCTCCAGTTCGGCCAGGTCGATGGTATCAATAATCTCAAACCCGTTGTTCATAACCCTATATCCTTTGTTGTCGCCAAAATTTGGGGCTGTAAAACCTGCGGTCCCAGGGACCACAGCCAGTCAAGAAAGTTCCGGGCCGCCCTGTCCACGTCCTTTCGCGCCGCCGGTCCCATAATATCCCATTCTTCGCGGATCAACTGCCCTCGTTCCCCGGACACGTTGGAAAGCAGTTTTTCTGTAAAATCGCGGTCCTTGCCCTTAAGGAGCAGGGCAATGTCCCGGTCCGTCATGGTCCTGAGTTTTTCCTGGAGGGTCTTGTCATCCATGCCGATAACATCGTTTAACGTAAGAAGCCTGTCTTTAAGGCGCCGGCCCAGAACGGCGTCCTGTTCCTCCAGATTTTTGAGTATTTTATCCCCAAACGCATAGTCCCCCTGCCGCAGGATAGCGGCCAGGGCCTGCATGCCGTCTATTCCCATCGTATCGCTTTGCCCCAGGGATTGGGCCTTTTCCCTAAGCGTCCGCGCCGCCTGTTCCAGCACTTCCGGGGCTACTTCCCGCTGGCGGGCAATGCGGCGCACCAGCTCCGCGCGGCCGGCCGGGGGAATGGCGGCCAGCACGGCCGCGGAACATTTGGCGGAGAGCCGGGACAGGATCAGCGCCATTACCGCGGGACTTTCGTTCCTCAACAGGAGGCATACCTGTTCAGCCGTAAGACCTTCAAGGAATGTAAGGGAATTTTCCCGGGAAGGGGGCAGGGTCTTGTTCAGAATATCCTCCCCCTTTTCCGGACCAAAGGCGGCATAGAGAATCCGGCGGGCCGCCTCCGGGCCACCGGAAAAGGCCCCCGCGAAACGCCGCGGGGAGGAGAGCAGGGACTTGAATTCGTCCAGAATCTCCCGCCCTTCCTCCGCCCCAATACCCCGGATGGCGGTAATTTCCCTGGAAACCGCGTTTATCTGCTCCGGCTCCAGGCGGGGCAGGATACGGGCGGCCTCTTCCGCGCCGATAAGGATAAAAAATTTGGCCGCCCGGCGGTACCTGGATTCTTCCTGATCTTTTGGCGGAGTAGACGCCGGCAGAGAAGACATGTTTCCATCATAAGCGATGTATGTTTCCTTGAAAAGCATTGACAGAGAGGTTACATTTATTTATACACAAGGTTAAAAATGATTGCTTCTGTATATGGTACTGTTCCCTTTCGGGAAGGTAACCAGATGTACCTTGAACGGCCCAGAATTCACCTCCTGCTGGAAAAGGCGATGCAGAGTCCGGTTATTACCGTAACTGCCGGGGCGGGCTATGGGAAAACCCAGGCGGTGTATTCATTTTTACAGACCCGCGAATTTCTTACCGCCTGGATACAGTTTTCCGAACGGGACAATATTCAGGAGCGTTTTTGGGAAAATTTTACCGCCGCGGTCGGCTTTATCGATCCGGTATCGGCGCGGCGGCTGGGGGAACACGGATTCCCCGGTACGGGGCGCCGTTTTGACCAGTACCTGACCATACCCAGGGAGCACGTTGACCCCGACATCCGGTATGTCTTTGTCTACGACGATTTTCACCTGCTCAAAAACACGGAGGTACTCCACTTTATGGAGCAGTCCGTAACCAGCCCCTTTTCCAACATCACTTCCATCATCATTTCCCGGACTACCCCTAATATCAACATCGGTGTTCTGGATTCGCGGCGTATCCACACGCGCGTAACCGAGGAAGACCTGCGTTTTACGGAGGAGGAGACGGCGGCGTACTTTCAGATGCAGGGGATCAAGGTGGGCCGCCGGACCACCGCCAGGGTTTGCCAGGATACCGAAGGCTGGGCCTTCGCCACCCACCTGGCGGCCTTGTTCCTGAAACGCCTGCCCGCATCTGTCCTGATGATGGAGGACCACTATCTGCCGGGAATGCGCAGCAATATTTTCCGCCTGCTGGAAACGGAGGTTCTGGATATCGTCTCTCCGGGGCTGCGAAAATTCCTTATCAAACTTACCCTTATTGATTTTTTGCCGCGGGAACTGCTGGAAGCCATGAATCCGAAGAAGGACCTTATTACGGAGATGGAGGAGATTGGCTCGTTTATCCGCCGTGACCCCTATTCCAACAGCTACAGTGTCCACCACCTTTTTCTTGAATGTCTTACCCTCAGGCAGGGTGAACTTGACGAACAGGAAAAACAGGAAGTTTACCGTGTGGCGGCCCAGTGGTGCATTAACAACGAACGGAGAATAGACGCCCTTAACTACTACGAAAAGGCCGGGGACTACCAGAGTATTATTGCCGTCATTGATATGCTGCCCCTAATCATCCCCAACCACGTGGCCCTTCACCTTAAAGAGCTGCTTGGCCGCGTACCGGAATCCCTGTGCCGGGAAAACCCCATGCTGGAGGCCCTTCGCGGTAAAATACACATGAGTTTGGGGCTTTTTGAGGAATGCAGCGAGAGGCTGCGGGCGCATATCAGGCGCCTGGAAGTGCAGGATTCCGTCGTGCGGACCCCGGAAGAAATTTGCCATGTCCTGCGGGACTGTTACCTGTACCTGGGTTTTGTGGGCCTTATTACCAGTACGGATACCGGGGATTACGCCTATGCGCAGGACATTGAAAAGGCGGCCCTTTACAGCAGCCGTGTTGCCCATGTCCCCCGGCCCCCGGCATCGGTGATAATGCTGGGTTCCTATATATGCCGGGTGCGGGAACCGGATGAAGAAAAGATACAGCCCTACCTTGCGGCCCTGGAGAGGAGCGTTCCCTTTGGGGTCCGGGCCTTTGGGGGCTGCATGTACGGCATGGATGATCTTGCGCGGGGGGAATACGCCTATTTCCGGGGTGATTTATCGCGGGCGAATGACCTTGTCCGCCGGGCGCTGAAAAAGGCAAGGGAGCGGAACCAGTATGAAATAGAAAACCGTTCCCTTTTTTACCTTCTGCGGATCGGCATTCACTACGGCGACTGCCGGGAAATAAAGGAGATTCTGGATTCCATTGAAAATCAGAAAAAACAGAAACATTACCGTAACCGTTTTGTCCACCATGATATAATAATGGGCTGGTTTTACGTCCAGATTGCGGATACGGAACGGCTTGCCCCCTGGCTAAAAAACGAGTTTGAGGAGGGCGAGATCAACGACCGGGGCCGGGGGTTGGAAATTCTGGTAAAGGCCAAGTACCATTTGGGTGAAAAAAAGTATTCCGCCGCTCTGGCTTCCCTTGTGGATCGCGGGGATACGGAGGGAATGTTGCTGTTTGGAAGGCTGGAAACCCTGGCTATGGAGGCGGTGTGCCGCCACAGCGCCAGGGAAACGAAGGAGACCCTAACCGCGTTACAGTCCTCGTACCGGCTGGCCCGGTCAAGCGGCATTACCATGCCGTTTATTGAACTGGGCCGCTATACCCGGTCCCTTATGGATTGGGCCCTTAAAGAAGATATTCCCGGCATTGACCGGGAATGGCTTGCGGGCCTAAAGCGGGAAGCCGCGGCTTACGCAAAGAAATTGTTTGTTATTTCCGGGACCTTCAGGGAACGGGATCTCCCCGGCAAGGAGCGCCACATGGGGCAGGCCTGCGCTTCGCCCCAGCGTCTTTTTACTCCACGGCCGCTTCTCTCCTGCCGGGAGCGGGAGGTTCTTGCCTGCCTTTCGCGGGGGCTTACCCGGACGGAGATTGCGGAAACGCTGTCCCTTTCAATCAACACCGTCAAGAGCGTAATTCGCAGCGTTTATAACAAGCTGGGAGCGGTAAACCGTTCCCACGCGGTGCAGGCGGCAGCCGAGGCAGGAATCCTGAAGCTGGACGGATAATGACCGGAGGGATCGTTTACCGGAAACCATATCCCCTTTCCTCAATGCCCTGTTATCTTGATCGGCCCCGGTTAAACAAAACCCTGGCCCTGGCAATACAAAAGCCCCTGGTAACGGTAGTGGCTGGTCAGGGGTACGGGAAATCAGCGGCGTTATATTCATTTCTGCAAAACAACTCTGTTGTGTCGTTGTGGGTTCAACTGACGGCGCGGGATAACGTGGGACGTCACTTCTGGGAAAATTTATGTTCCTGTGTGGTCCTGCGTAACACCGATCTTGGAAAATCCCTGCTTGACCTTGGGTTCCCCGAAACAGACCGGCAGTTTGACCGTTTTTGCGTTTTGATCGAACAAGCCGTCAAGTCCATGGAAAATTCCGTACCGCCTTCCGGAGCGGATCCGCGCTATGTAGTTGTGTACGATGACTTTCATTTGATTCACGATTCCGCCATGCTGCGGCTTTTCAACACTATCCTGGCCCTCCCCCTGCCCAACATCTCCGTAGTCCTTATTGGCCGCTCCGAGCCCCAGATTAAAATCATGCCACTGCTTTCCAAGGGCCTTTTGGCCAGAATTACCGTGGATGACCTTCGTTTTACCCCGGAAGAAATGGGCGAGTATTTTGCCGCACAGCATCTGACCGTTTCCCGTGATGACGCGGAATCCTTTTGGCGGGATACCGAAGGCTGGCCCCAGATACTAAGCCTTGTCGTCCAGAACGTGGTAAAGCAGAACCGGACGGAACTCCGCTATTCGCCGGAACTGATAAAACTTCCCCTGTTCAGGATGATTGACAATTTTTTCTTTTCCTTTCTTGACCAGGATACCAGGAAGTTCCTTATCAAACTTTCCCTTGGCGAATACTGGCCCATTGAACTGCTGGATAAACTGGACGCCACCGGGGAACAGAGGAAAAAACTGGAACAGATCAGCTTTTTTATCCGTTACGATTCGTATCTTAACGGTTATCGTATCCACAACCTGCTTGCCGAATTCCTTAAAGAAAAGCAGTACGATCTTTCCCGTGAGGAACGGCGCGATGTTTACCGCAAAAACGCCGAATGGTGCTTCCGCAATAACCTGCGGCAGGACGCCGCCATGTACTATGAGAAAGCCGGGGATTACGGGGGCTTTCTTAATTTGTGTTTTGCCTTTCCCATAGTTCTGCCCGGCGGTGTAGCTTCTTTTTTTCTGTCGATTATCGAACGGATTCCCGCCGGCGATGCACCGGATGCGGCGGAGGACAGCACTTCCGTCCTGGGGCTGAACAGGAAGGAAGTAATACTGTACCTGCGTTATGTTACGCGCGCAAGACTGTTGTTTGCCATGACCCGTTTTGACGAATCCGCCCTTGTCTGCCGCCAGGCAATTGCCGAATTTGAAAAGCAGAGTACCGGTTCCTTTAACGCGCGGATTCTTACCCCCCTGTATTTCTGCCTGGGTTTTAACAGGATTTTTACATCCTACCATACGGGGGATTATGATTTTTTTCCCTGTTTTGAAAAAGCCGATCGTTATTATAACTCCCACGTTACGCTTGTAAGCAAGAATTTCAGCCAGGGCAACGTGTCATCGTATATCTGCCAGGTCGGGTTTCCCGCAAAGCCGGACGCGTTTGAGGAATACCTGCGGGCCTATGCCCGGGCTGTGCCTCTGATAGCGAAAATAGGAGAGGGCCTCCTGTCCGGCCTGGATTCCCTTGGGCACTGTGAGTATTGCTACTTCAAGGGGGACCTTCAGGCCGCGGATAATTTTGCCCGGCAGGCGGTCAGCCAGGCCAGGGGGAGCCATCAGTACGAGACCGAAAGCCGGGGACTGTTTTTCATGCTTAGAATTGCTATCCACGCCGGAAATTTACCCGGTATCGAGGAGATACTCAGGCAGCTCAAAGCCCAGCTTGATATCAAGGAGTATCAGAACCGTTATGTCCTTTACGACATTGAGTGTTCCTGGTTTTATGCCCAGACCGGCGAACTTGGCCCTATTGCCCCCTGGTTGTGCGGCGATTTTGAAGCATCCGAGGTAAATAATATTCTCCGCCCCCTGGAGACCCTGGTACGGGCAAAGTGTTTCTATGCGGAAAAACGTTATCGTGCGGCCCTTTCCGTATTGGAAACGGACAAAAACCATAACGGCCTTGATAGTTTTCTGCTGGGAAGACTGGAAAAGACCGTTCTGGAAGCCGCCTGCTGGCTGCGCCTGGAAGACTACCGGGCTGCCGTAGAAAAACTTGGGGAAGCCAGGGAGATAGGCGGGGAATACGGCCTGGATACGCCCTTTGTTGAGCTGGGGGAAGACATGCGGCTCCTTGCCTCCCTGGCCCTGGGCAGCTCAAAAACCGCCGGTTCCGTGCCGATCTCCGTGGAAGATTCGGGGTACCACAAGATTCAGCAGGATCGCCGGTGGCTGGAATCGGTAAAGAAACGCGCGGCGGCCTACGGCAAGATGATAGCCGGCCTGGGGGCACGGGGCCTGGGGGCGGAGGATTTCCAGAAAAACCGGGGAATCCTCCTGCGGCGGCGGGAGAAGGCGGTACTAATCGCCCTGTCCCAGGGCTTTACCAGGGAAGAAATAGCGCGCCGGGAACATCTTTCGTTTAACGCCGTAAAAGAAATTATCAAAAACATTTACCGGAAACTTGGGGCGGTTAACCGGGCCGATGCCATAAGAATCGCCTTGGTTCTTGGAATTCTAAAAAAAGTCAGCCATTAGGGTGTATTCCGTTCTTATGAAGCCCGTAAACTGTTAATTTGACGACATTTAATTTTTTATGGCTTTAAGGGGGAAAACATGTCGAAATCTTTACCGGGGACCATTATTAAGAATCGTGATACCGAACCGATGCTTTCCAAGGCCGGCAGTATCCTTACCGCCTATGAACAGGCTGCCGATTGTGTAGTATCGATAATTGATACCGGCGGCGGCAGCCCCATCCCCCAAAAGGATACCTCCGCTGTTTCTATATGCAGTTACTGCTGCAAGCGCACACCGGACAGCGGGTGCGGCAAGCCGGGTGAAGGCGTATCCTGCGGGGATGTACATCAGAAAGGCATTGAAGAATCCCGCAGACTTGGAAGTTCGTATATCTACATGTGCCCCCTGGGACTGGTGTTTTGGGTCAGTCCCCTTTATTCGGGCGGACACTACGCCGGCGCGCTCCTGGCGGGGAACGTATTGGGGATTGAGCGGGAAGAAGTGCTTGAACGGGTACAGTCCTGCTGCCCGGACGGCGCGGTAATTGACCGGATTAAGGACAACCTTAAACTGATCCCCCGGCGGGGCTTTGAGGAAATAAAGGCCCTGGCCCAGATGATGTTGATCTGCGCACAGCAAATATCTTCCGGCGCCATGTTGTCCGGGAAAAACGAGGACCGGCAGGAAAACGAAGTTCCCCTTCTCAGGCCCGGGACGCCGGAAGAACCCGCCATGCGGCTGCCGGAAACCGCCCAGCCCAGCTCCAACGAGCGGCTGCTTATTGCCGCCCTGCGCCGGGGGGACGGCAACGCCGCCCGGAGGATACTGAAAGATATTTTTGACGACCTAAAGGCGATGTGTCCGGGGGATCTGCGATTTTTCCGCTGCCGGGCCATAGAACTGGTGGTATTCCTCTCCCGCTCCTGCGCATCGGAAAAGACAACCGAACCCCTCCTGGAAGAAAACAACCTCTATCTAAAAAAAATCAACGATTCCGCGACCATCGAAGAACTTCAAAGCAACCTCTACCGTATTATCGAACGGATGGCGGGGAGAATTTTCTCGTTCCACGGCCTGCGGCACGCGTCCGCCCTGCGAAGGGCGGAACGGTACATCTGGAAAAACTATACCCGCAAGGTAAGTCTGGAAGAAATTGCCACCGCGTCGGGACTTTCCGCGCCCTACTTTAGCACCATATTCCGGGAGGAGATGGGGGAACATCTTTCCACCCACCTTAACCGCCTGCGCGTGGAAAAAGCCTGTACCATGCTTCTGGAAACCAGGGCCACCCTTAATGAAATTTCGGAGTCCTGCGGCTTTGAAGATCAAAGCTGGTTTTCCAAAATATTCAAAAGCTACACCGGCTACAGTCCCGGAAAATACCGGGAGCAGGGAGGAATGAATTACTCCCTGGATAACTGTCATGTTGGTTAGCGGCCAGGAGATACTATGTCGAAGAATGAAGGAAGCGACGCGCTGCTGATAAAAGCCTGCGGCATATTGACCAATTATGCCAAGGCAACCGGCGCGGTGGTCTGCGTTCATGACAGTAATTGTAAAGTTGTTCCCGAAATATACGACGAGGTTTTCACGGATCGCAATATATGCCTTGACTGCATCCGCCGGTGCGGAGAAATGCTGCCGGAACGCATCACGGAAGCCCCGCCAAACCCCTGTAACAATCTGCATTTCACCGCCATAAGGGAATCGTACCGTTACGGGGGCAGCTACACGTACCGCTGCTCTCTGGGATTTATGTTCTGGACCAGCCCCATTTATATCCAGAGCCGTTTTGTAGGCGCGCTGATTGGTTCCGGTTTCCGCGATGAATCCGGCGCCGAAATATGCTACGTTGACAAGGAACCGGTAACGGACCCCGCTTTTCTTGAAAAGCTGAACCAGTTCCCCTACGCGAAACCGGAAAAGATCAGGGCCCTGGCGGAACTGATGCTTATCTGCGCGGAATCGCTGTCCTCCGGGAACGAACGGTACTATGAGACCATCAAGCGCCGGGCCCAGCAGCAGACCCGGCTTATGGCAAGCATCCATGAACTGGAACAAAAGTATCCGCAGGGGGCCGATTTCCCCGGGTACCCCATGGACAAGGAACGCCAGCTCCTTACCGCCCTGCGCCGGGGGGATCCCGAATCGGGAAAGGCGATCCTGAACGACATATTGGCGGCCCTGCTTTTTTCCAATCCGGGAGAATACAAGTACATCCAGTTCCGGGCCATAGAGATTGTCGTACTGCTGTCCCGGACAGGTACGGGGGGCTTTGCTTCCGGCTTTGATCAGAATCAGATGGAAGCGAACAACGACAATATTAAACGCATCGAAGACGCCAAATCCATTGAGGAACTGACAGATGTGCTGAACGTGATGGTGGAACAGATGGCGGAGCAGATATTCTCGTTCCAGGGAGTTCGCCACGCCGCCGCCCTGCGCAAGGTTGAACGGTATCTGCAGGAAAACTACCACCGGAAAATAACCCTAAAAGAAGTGGCGGATATGTCCAGCCTGTCCGCCCCCTACTTTAGCACGATTTTCAAGGAGGAGATGGGGGAAAATTTCTCCAGCTACCTTAACCAACTGCGGGTAGAGGCGGCCGGCCGCCTGCTCCGGGAAACGAACCAGTCGCTAAGCGAAATAGCCGGGGCCTGCGGCTTTGAAGATCAAAGCTGGTTTTCCAAAATATTCAAAAGTTATACCGGCCTCAGCCCCGGCAAATACCGGGGACAAAACGGCGGCGTCAAGGAAATTTCCGACCGGAATTTCTCAACCCATTTCCGCAATATCGCCAAAAAGAAATAGATCTTCCCGGCCCGCGCCTAGGTGTTAAGCGGTTTGGCAAACTTGATAGGCGGAATATCCTGGGCGCCCCGGGAAAAAACACAGGCCCGCCGCGCCGCGTCTTCCGGCAGGGTGGCAAAGGCGCAGTAATCTTTCATTTCGATAGCGTCCACCAGGTGGCCCGGCACACCGCCGGCCCGCGTAAGCAGCGCCGCCACATCCCGGGCGGAGGCCCCGTGCTGCCGTCCCAGCCCCACATAGACCCTGGCCGTAGTTGACAGACCCTCTTCCCCGGCAAAATTCCACTTCCGCCCCGGCCTGCGTCCCTCCCTGCCGGGACCCGCCGGACCCCGTTCCCTGCCCGGCCGGCCCTCGTGAAAAGCGCCCCGGCGGCCGTGGGGCCCTGGCCCCGCCCGTTCCCCATCCTGAAAAAATCCCCCCCGCGCTCCGGCAACCCGGCCAGGCCGCGGGGGCATGGTTTCCGCGAATTCGGTTACCGGCCCGTAGCGGGACGGATCCAGCAGCTCCCCGTAGTGTACCGTTATCAGAGCCTCCAGCGCCTTTTCCGCGCCCAGCCGCTCAGTCAGGCTCCGGCACACCTTGGCCAACAGGGGAACCGCCGCCTCCTCCGGCCCGGGCGGGACCGCATCCCCCACCGCTCCCGCATCCTTCACCGGTACCGTATCCCCCGCCGGCCCCGTGTCCACCGGCTCAGGACCGTCTTCCGGGGGAAGTTCCGGCAGCCCCCCCAGGACCTCCGCCACAATCCGGGCCCGCAAAGCCTTCATAACCGATTTTACCGAGGGCACCTTCATCCAGTGAATGCCGCTGCCCAAAGTCCTCTCCATACTCCGGGACAAGTGGCTTATCCGGCCCCGCTCGGAAGGCAGGGCCAAAGTTACCGCCTTACCCTTCCGCCCCGCCCTGCCCGTACGGCCAATCCGGTGAACATAGGTTTCCCGGTCGTGGGGCAAGTCCCAGTTCACAACGTGGGTCAACCGCTCAATATCCAGACCCCGTGCCGCCACATCGGTAGCCACCATAATCGTCGTTTGTTTTGAACGGAAACGCCTTAAAGTCCGTTCCCTGGCCTCCTGGGACAGGTCCCCGTGAATTGCCTCCGCGTGGTAGCCGTTTTCCACCAGCCGCCGGGCAAGCTCATCGGTTTCGACCTTGGTAGCGCAGAAGATTAGACCGTAAAAATTTTCCGCCCCGTCGATAATCCGCCGCAGCGCCTCCAGCCGGTCTTCCCGCTTAAGGACCATGTAAAACTGGTCGATCAACAGGGAAGGACCCGGAACCCCCTCGTCCGGGGCCGTATCCTCCAGAATATCCGCTTCCCCAATGTGTTTTTTGATTACCGTTAGAATAGCTTCCGGCATCGTGGCAGAGAACAGGGCAACCCGGTAGGGCAGAGACCCCGCGCGGCCCGGAGAAACCGCCGCCGCCGGTACCGTTCCGGCCTCCGCCACAGGCACCGCATGGCCCGTTTTAAGCATGATAGTTTCCACATCCTCAAAAAAGCCCATGTCCAGCATCTCGTCCGCTTCGTCAAGGATAAACCAGTCCACCCCGGACAAGTCCAGAATTTTACGGTCCATAAGGTCCATCACGCGCCCCGGCGTGCCCACCACAATCTCCGTCCCCCGCTTTAGATCAAGAATCTGGTTCCGAATGGAAGCCCCGCCGTAGACCGCCGTAATCCGCGGGAAATTCCGCATCTCCCCCCCGGCAGCCCCGCCTTCCCCGGGGGGAATAAGACTCTTAATCTCCCCCGCAACCTGAAGCGCCAGTTCCCTTGTCGGCGTCAGGATCAACGCCTGGGGCCTGTAGTTCCGCGTGGTAATCCGTTCCACCAGCGGAATACCAAAGGCGGCCGTTTTCCCCGTACCCGTACGGGCCTTTACAATAAGGTGGCCCGTTTCCGCCATTAAACGGGGCAGGGCAATAGACTGTATGGAAGTAGGTTTTTCAAACCCCTTATGGACAAGGGCGCCAAGAACCGCGTCGGAAAGCCCGAATAACGAAAAAGACATAGACTCATCTGATACCATGCCTCAAGTGTATCACAGATTGACCCTCCGGCTAAAGGGCAGACACAGCACGGATTTAGAATATTGGGCGCATCCCCGCCTGCGGCGGGGACCGGGCTATCCGCTCCAATTCCTCAGCCCGGCGGCGCCCGCCGCCGGGCTTCCGGTATTTCCGCTCCTATCCCTTGCGCGTAAAACAGCGCCGGGCAGCCGCCACAGGGCAGCGCCCCTTGTACTTTTTGTCAAGGTATGGTAAATTCCTGGAAAGATACGGCGCGTATTACAAGCCAGCCCACAGGAGTCATTTTGCGCGTCCTGTATCAACCTGGAACACCCCAGAAGGGAGCATGTTGTATGTACGGTGTAAACCGCAACCCAGACCGCGCCGCCCGGCGTATTCCCTCCTTCCCCGTTGGCTATTCTTTTGTTAATTGCTCATCAACTGTTAATTGCTCATGATTATCTATTCTGTCTGTCTTGGGGGGGGG
>JAIRND010000109.1 GCA_031258225.1 Treponema sp.
GTTGCGGGTTACAACGGGGGATTCCCACCCCTGCTTCCTTTGCAACGCGACGAACAGAAAGGCGTCAAACACCTTTCACGTTAGAGTATTCAACTTTTTTCGGTTCGTGTCAAGCGGGCTCGACGGGAACGCAGGGCATCGGCGTTTACCAAAGGTCTGGTGAACTCCTCTAGCAGCCTGTCGCACTTGTGGATTTTTTGCGCTTGATGCCGCAAAAAATCCCGATTATCCGGCGTGCTTACGCAGTTTGCAGGGTAAAAAATCGCCCTAGCAGGCGATTTTTGAAGGTTTTCTGCGCGAAGCGCGACAAACTGCTAGCGTCAATCTCATCTGGGGAGCGGCAGGCCGCGGCGGCCACGCTCGCCAAAACGGTGCCTGGCACCATGCGCGTTTACTTCCCGAACCTCCACGACTCTGCCCTCTTTATGGTGTAGTCAGACACCATTCAACCTGGGTTTTAGGTTTGATACCCTCCTAACCTTAACTCCCTATCGTGAACCGTTACAGGGGCGGTAGAGGGTTACGTTCAGGGCGTATCAAACTGAACGACTCACAGGTTGAATATTGACTGTCTAGCGGTATGGGGCCATCGGGATATTGTTGAGCATCAGTATCTCCGGGCGGTATTCAAAATGGCCGGTGTCAAAGAACTCCCATTTGCCGCCCCAGATAAAACCGTAGCGTTCAAAGGCCCTGATAACCTCGTCGGGCGGATGGTAGCGATTGTCGTAGGGGGTATTCCACCAGTCAGTCCGTTTTTCTTCGGCCCATGCCCAATAATGTTCAAGGCCCTTAAACGAATCGGGCAGAAGGTCCAGCGCCGCCCCGTATGAATGAAAACTCTTTGTCCGGGTGCCGGTAATGACCCGGTACTTCCAGCTTACCACGATGGTGGACTGGGGATTTTTTGTCAGGGCCAGGTCTTCGAGCCACCGTTGTACGGAGGCTTTGGTTTTGGCCGCGTCCTTTATCTGTTCCTCAACCAGGAACAGTTCTTCCAGCACCAGGTAGTGTACCGGTATACGGCGCCCCAGAAACGAAACCAGGGACAGGCGGACGGCGGATTCTGTTTCGTCATGGGAACGGTACAGGGAATCCAGAAAATAGGGGCTGCGGTTTACCGGACTGGTTTTGTAACGCTCCGTCTCTTGTTCAAGCCGTTCGGCCTCCGCGGGGTCCGGCTCCCTCCACCGGGGAAGCGCGGCGGGGTAGGCGTAGAATTCGTACGGATCGTACTGGTCGGCCATGTTCCGCGCCTCCTCCGGGAGCAGTCTGCCCTTTGCCCAATAGCAGAGGACGCCCCTGATGGGCACCGCCCAATCGCCGTTTGTAAATACGGCGGGGCCTATGATGTCCGGATAGGCCAGGGACAGGGTCTTCATGACGGTTTCCGGAACAGAATATACCGGAACCGGGGTTTCCGGGGTTTCCGGGGTTTCAGCCTCCGCCGGCTGAGGATCGGCGGCGGCTTCCGGCCGGAAAACACCGGACGGGGTACAGCCCCCGAACAGCAGAAGAAATGCCGGGAGTATCAGCGGCCCGGCAGCCTGCCGCACCGTATCTCCTTATTCATCAGCCCCGCTCCCCCAGGAGTATCTTCAATTCCCGGATCGTGTTGATCAGTTTGGTACGTTCCAGATTCTGGAAGCGCCGGGGGATCATCTCCTTGCTCGTGCATTCAAGCACGGCGACAAGGTTTTGCAGTTCGATCTCGTGGGGATAGGCGGCGGGGACAAAATCCCCCATCACGTCTTCCATGTCGTCCCGGCTGATAAAACTGCGATCCTCCATAGCGGCCCGCAGTTTGGCACGGATAAGTACGGCCTCAAGGTCCGCCCCGGAAAATTCGTGGTGGAATTTCTTGAAAAGATCGGCAATGGGAAATTTGCGGATCGAAAGGTTCAGCTTGCGTACCAGGGTGTCGAACAGGGCCTCCCGTTCCCGGTCGTTCTCCGGGTAAAACAGGGCCAGGTGTTCTTCCGCCCTGCCCTGGCGTTTCAGATCGATGGGGACAAGATCCGGCCGGCAGGTGATGAGGAACCAGATGATCTTTCCCCGGTATTCGGTGTTTCCCATAAAACCGGCGATCTGGGCAAAAACCCGGTTACTGGTGCCGGAGTCCCCCTCCTGGTCCCTGTCCCCCAAAAAGGCGTCCGCCTCGTCGATCATCACCGCCACGGGGGACATGGCTTTAAGGATGGTAAGGACCTTTTCCAGATTCGATTCCGTGTCCCCCTGCCACTTGGAGCGGAAGTTACGGAATTTGACCATGGGGATGCCGATCTCCCCGGCGAAGGCGCTGACCATAAAACTCTTGCCGGTGCCCACGGGGCCGGCAAGCAGGTAGCCCATGGGAAGCGCGTCAAGACGGCCCAGCCTGATTGCCTTGGCGGCGTTCTTAAAGCGTTTCTTCACAAAGTCATGACCGGACACGTAGGAAAGATCGTGAACGGTATCCATAAATTCCAAAAGTCCGGCGGCCTCGTTTTCGATGATCTCCTTTTTCCGCTGCCGCAGGTACTCCAGGGAAAGGGGAGTTCCGGTTTTTTCGCTTTCCATGACCAGGTGGTTCAGGTTCATCAGGTTAAGGCCGCTGGTAATGGAGGCCACCCCCTCCGGGTTCAGACCCCGGTCCAGCTTAAGCTGCCCCAGGCCCTGCTTGTAACGCAGAAAACTGGCCCGCAGTTTTTCATCGGGAAAGGGGACCCACACCTTGACGATGGCCGGAGAACTGACCAGCCGGGGGGAAATATCGGCCAGGTTTTCCGTAAGCAGAATAACGGTAATGTCCCCGATGGTAAGAATGGGATCGTTGGCCCAGCGGCTCAGCGTAACCAGGCAGTAGCGATCCTCCTCGGTAAGGCGGATAAAATCACCGGAGGGAACAAAGGATTCCGCGTAGTCCATGATCAGCACCACCCGGCTTGGGGGGCTCCCCTTCCTGGGTATCTTGGCGAAGAAGTATTTCTCCAGGTAGAAAAAACTCTTCCGGGGTTCGGCGGCGATGATGTCCGCGGCCTCGACCTGGGGATAGATGCCCCGGATAAGGCTCCGGTAATCCTGGGCCATGGCGTCGGTACAAAAGGTTACGCCCCCCGAATAATCGTAGTAGATGATATAGTCCCGGTTGCCAAAAAGAAATTCGGAAAGGTAGTCCTGAATCCGGGTAAAGACAAATTCGTCCCGGTTCATCTGGTGGGGCAGAAAGTCCCGGATGTTCCCGTGCAGGATGTACAGGTTTGTCGTTTCGGACTGGTACTTGTTGGCCAGGTCCTGGGCCCACCTGGGCAGAATTTTTATAAACTCCAGGTCCTGGTAGATAAGCTGTTCACCCATTCTTAACCCCCGCCGGTACACTTACTTTTTTTGGGGCACAAGGGAATCCAGGTACGCGGAAAAGACCGCGTCCCAGCCGCCTGAGATCTCGGTCTCAAGCGTCCTTATGGCCCGGTTCTCCGCCTCGGGAACGGTGAGGTGCCCTTCACGGCCCGATGCGGTGTAGGGCAGCAGTACGTTGCCCGTGGCGCGATCAAGGAGTTTGGCGACCAGTTCGTAACGGACAAACTTATTCTTCTGGCCCGGCAGTTCTACCGGGCTAAAACTGAGCGTAACATCCAGGACGTAACGGGAATCCTGCCCGCCGGACAGGAAGCCCCGTTTCCCGATAACCGCGGCAAAGGCGCCCTGTATCCGGCCCGAACTGTCGTTGTCCACCAGCACATCCACGGGGATACGGTGGACAATACTCTGGGCTTCCAGGCGGAACTGTTCGGCGTCCGCCAGTTCCCGCGCTCGCTGGGCCGGGGAGCCGCCCAGCACGGAAAGGATATTCGCGAAGGCCCGGTTCCCGTCGGCGACCTTCGCGGCCAGAAGGAAGCGGACATAGCCGCCCAGGGAATACTTTTCCCCCTCCGTCATCGTGGTAAGGCTCCCGATAATTTCCCGGTTTACGCCGACAAGTTCCGAGTAGAGGTCCGCGGCCTTGCTCCGTTCCATGACCGCCACCGCGTAGTGGGTATCCCCGCCATCGTACCAGTAATCCCGAATCTCCGCGCCGATCAGGGTGTCAAGTGTGGCGGAAGTGTTAATGGCGTTGGTTATCTCCGTATCCCTGATGTACGAAGCGACCGTGTCCCGCCGCAGGGCCTCCTGGTAGCCTACGATGGACTGCCGGTCAACCTGGACCGTCTGTCCAAAGATACTGATCAGGCTGGCAAAGGCCTCTTTTTCCGCGACAGCACGGCTGGGACCGTAGCCCACGGCGGCGACATAACGGAGGCGGCTGTACACCTGGTCCACGTCGCCTATCCAGGCGGGTTCGTCCTTTGGAGAGGTCCGGGAACCGGGACCGCCGGCGCAGCCCGCGCAAAGCGCGCAGCCCAGGACAAGGATCGACAGTTTTACTACTTTAAGCATATCACCTCCACTAAATTCAGGCGGTTCGCCTGGACCAGTATGTCGTCATACCGGAACGAGGCCAGAACCTTCCCCGCCGCGTTGTAATAAACGGCCTCGCATGAATAGCGGCCGGGCTCAAGGTTTATCCCCCCCGCGTAGGCCCGCGCGGGAAAATACCGGGATATCCGGAGATCGGCCTGTTCGCCGGCCTCCGCCAGAATCTGGGTTCCAAAACTCAGGATACTGTAGAGAAAGCTGACCCCGCCCTCCGTTCGTTCCGCCATGGAGTCGAAGGCCGCCGAACCGATGCCCCTGAGGGCGGCGCGGATTGCCGTCTTCAGGTAGATAAGGCCTTCCCTGGCCTTGTAGGTTTCCGCGGCTATGGCCTCGATGTCCTCCAGCAGTTCAAGATCGAAGCGCCGCCCGCCGTCAATGATAATCTCGATCCGGGCCACCGACGAGGGACGGTACACCATGCGCGGCAGCGAAATTTTGATGTACCTTCCCTCCGCCAGGGGCAGGCGGAAGGTTTCCGCCTTTTTTACTGGGGAAAGCCCCGCG
>JAIRND010000125.1 GCA_031258225.1 Treponema sp.
GTATACAAATCAGAAAAATTATTTATATTATCAGGCGTTACAATATAAATATCTATATCGCTTTTTTCCGTTGGATTTCCATAAGCATAAGAGCCAAATAAATATATATATTTTGCCGTTACAAATTTGAGAATTGATTCTTTTATACTGTCTATTTGTTCCACAAAGTTATCCATAAATAATATTTTACTTAACTCTTTTTCTTTTGTCAAGTGTGTAATTTTTACACATTTTTTATATTTTTACTAATTTTAGCCCAATTTCGTATAACTATATTATATCCGAATGGCACACGTGGACATTTCTCCTGATCAGGAGGGGGACCGGTCGGGGCGCAGGACTTCGGCTCCGTTCCGGTAAACGTGGCGGGGGGTGGAGCCTTCTTCGGCGTAGTAGTGGATAAGGACGCGGACAACGCGTTCCAGGGCGGCGCTGGTGTGGGCTTCCTGGACGCAGAAGAGGGCGAGGCTGGGGGCGCGGCCCGCTTTGCGAAGGGCGGCGGCGGGGTTGGCGGCGTCGAGGTCGGGGGTGATCGAAAAGATCAGGGAGACGATGTCTTCCTCGTTGAGGTTGTTGCGGGTCAGGATCTCGTCGTAGAGGCGGCTTACCTGGGTTTGAATGTCGTCCGCCTGGTTAAGGCAGCGGGCGGCCCCCCGCAGGGCGTAGAGTCGTTTCATGGTGTTCCTCCTTGGAGTCCGCGGCGGCTGGCCGCGGCATTTACGCGTTTCCCCCGGCCAAAGACCGGATAAGGGTAAGGGTGATGGCTATGATGGCCCCCAGGATGCCGAGGATGAGGAAGCCCAGGGAGCTGACGAGGAGCAGGGGCCGGCGGCAGCGCAGGGAAAACCAGAGGCCGGCGAAAAACCGGTAGAGGGACAGGATACCGAGGGCGATGCCGCCGTACACGGCCCATTGGATGTGGGCAAGAAGGACGGCGTCTCCCTCCTCGCGCCGGGCGGCCAGGGCGTAGAGGATCAGGACTACGGCGCAAAACAGGAAGCACAGCAGGACGGCCCCGTTGAGCAACAGCAAGAGGGGGCCGGGCTTGTTACCCGGTTTTTCCCCGGTCTGGCTTTTTTCCGCGGGGGATTTGTTCATTCCCGATACTCCGTGATAGTATTGTAGGTGAAGTACACGGGCTGTGTCCATCAAAGGGGTCCGGGAGGGTCTGTTTTTTGGCGTTTCCCGGGGCCGGCAGTGCGGAACGGCAATTCAGGACGGCAATTCAGGACGGCAATGATGCGGAAATTTTTTATCGTACTCTTTATGTTGGCGGCGCTGGGCGGGACGGGGTTCTTTTTGGGCTGGGTTCAGCTTGCGGTTCCGCCGGGTTCGTACGGGGTGCTGCGCTCAAAAACCCACGGTATCGACATGTCGCCGATTCGGGAGGGGGAATTCCGCTGGGTCTGGTTCAAACTTATCCCCTCCAATGTTACGATTGAGGTGTACCGGCTGCCGAGGGTGGAACGCAGGATAACCCACCGCGGGGTTTTGCCCTCGGCGGATGTGTACACGGCCTTTGCGTCGGTGGACGCGGATTTTAGTTACGAATTTGAGGCTGTTTTGTCATTTTCCATTGACGCGGAGTCCCTTATTCCGCTGATCGGGGAGTGGGACATTCAGAATCAGGAAGAACTGGAGGCCCGCGCTGTTTCTCTGGGCCAGGACATTGAGGGGTTCGTTCTGAGGCGTCTGGAAAATCTGGAGGGGGACGAGGGGGAACTGCTGCGTATCATGGAAACCGGGTCCAGCGCGAGGCTGGAGGGGGAGGTTCGCTCGAATTTCCCCGTGATTCGGGACTTTTCCTGCCGTATTCCGGCGATTCGCTTCCCCGACTTCCGGCTTTACTCCCAACTGCGCGGGCTTTACACCGATTATCTGAACAAACAGCGTGACTATATTCTGGCGGCGACGGACGGCCGCGCGGAGCGGCGGATCGATTCCCGGTTTCGTCTGGACGAACTTGCCGCCTATGGGGATCTCTTAACCCGGTATCCGGTACTGCTTGAGTACCTGAAGCTGGAGGCCGCTGAAACGGGGTTCAAGTAACTCGCGAGAGCGGCGGGTTGTTGTATGTTACGGGGCCGGGTCTAAAATCCTAAAATCCGGCGGGCTTGCGGGCTTGGAAGAATTGTCCTTTTTGGGTATACAGGAGTATTATGGTGTTGACAGGGGCGCCCGGAAGAACGGGGTGGTTTGAGTACATGAAACGTAGAACAACGCGGAGGATATGGCTTGTACTGTGCGCGGCGCTGCTGGCGGTAAGCGCGCTGGGGGCTCAGGATAACCCGGACGAGGGGGAGGTGCCGGCGGAGGATGACTGGTCCGGTTTTATGCCGAGCCTCTATTCCCAGGGGGATCAGACCTTTGGTCTTTCCGTGGGGATTGTGGCGCCTACGGTGTTTGCCAGGCCGGGCGGGGGGACTATTCCCCACAATATGACGGTTGGGGGCGCCGGTTCACTTTCCTACGACTACTTTTTTGGCCCCCATTTCTTTGTGGGCGGGGAGCTTATCGGCATGTTCGCGCCCACGCTGGGCAGGCACATGCTGATCATTGTCCCGTTTAGTCTGAGGGCGGGGTACCAGTTTGTGTACAAGCGTTTTGAATTCCCCCTGTCCCTGGGGCTGGGGATAGCCCCCCAGCAGTTGCGGACCTCCAAGAGCTACAGCTACCTGAGTTTCTTCGCGAAACCGAGGGCGTCGGTCTTTTTCCGCATCAACCCCGACTGGTCTGTCGGCATCAATGCCGCCTGGTGGTGGGTACCCCAGACAACCGAAAATTCCGCCGAGTCGGTCCACGGCCATTTTTTTGAGGCGACCCTGGCGGTCCGTTACCATTTTTAACCGAGGCAAACCACGATGAAATTTACCGGTTCCGAACATACACGGTCCTTTAGGATTGGCTTAAGGGGCTTGCTGGCCTGCGGTCTCGCGGTCCTGCTGCTGGGTACCTGCGACCAGGCCCCCATATTCGACATGATCTCCCGCGAGGTAAAGCCGCGGGAACCCCGGATCAAGGGGGTGCCCACGAAGATGGTGGTGTTTAACAGGGTAAGTTCAGGTACCGAGTGGGGGATGTACGTGGCCGATTCATCCCTGCACCGTTACGCCAAAAACGCCGGCGGAACCGCGGATTGGGACGAGGGGGATATTCCCCAGCCTCCGGGGGATGATATCTTCGACCTGGCGGCGACCGATGCCTGCCTCTACGCGCTGGTCAACGTGGATTCGCCTAAACTGTACCGGTTCGACAGGACAAACTGGACTGAGGTCGGTTTTGCATCCGGTAACGACGGCTACTCCCGGTTCCAGGTTATCTACGGGGAGTGTGATAGCAAGGGGAAACCCGTAAGCGGCAACCTCTACGTGGGGGCCCGGAACTCCTCGGGCGCTTACGCGGTGTTTTCTACCGGTAGTACCGGCTCCCTGACACGCCTGGGATCCGCGACCGGCCTCTTGACCGGGGCGGCCTACGATGGCAGCAGCAATCATTACATTTCCACCGAGGGGGGCGGGGTGTACCAGGTTTCAGGTTCCTCCGCAACCGTGGTTTCCAATACATCGGGTTTGAGCGTAACGGGGATGATCCAAATCAATGACAGCAGCCCCGTGAAGATAATCGCCCTCTGCGGCAACGGCGACCTGTACACGGTTTCCGGATTGGGCGCTACCAAGGTGGGAAACGCCGGAATCACCCTTACCGGGGGGGCGGCGGTGTGGACCGATGGGGCCGCTACCCCCACTACGCTGTTGCTGCTGGCGGTCAGATCCTCCGCCTCCGTTTCCAACTCTACCTACGGTTACCGGGAGATTGTTCTGTCGTCCGGGGCTTTGCCGGCGAACCCGTCCGTGAAGGAACCCGGCACGGCGCCTTCCACGGTGGACGACAACAAACGCTACCGGGACACCATTGAGCCCAAGCCCGTGAACGCCATCCTCCAGGCTCCCGATGAGATCGATGCCTCCAGGGTCCTCTTTGCCTCGGTGCAGGGGCGGGGGACCGCGAGGGACAATACGGACGGGGGGCTCTGGTCTTACCGGCCCCGGAGCGGCGTGAACCAGTGGAACGCGGAGGAATGACCGTCCCCCGGCCCCGGCGCGCCGGTTATGGACGACGACCTTTTTAGCGCCGAAGCCCCCGCGGGGGAAGGTCCCCTGGCGGACCGGATGCGGCCCCAAACCCTTGAAGATATTGTCGGGCAGGACCATATTGTCGGGCCCGGCAGACTGCTGCGGCGGGCGATACAGGCCGACCGGCTCTCCTCACTCATCTTCTACGGCCCCCCCGGTACGGGGAAGACCAGTCTGGCACGGGTTATCGCCAACACCACACGGGCGGCCTTTGAAAGCCTTAACGCGGTGCTGACGGGGATCAAGGACATACGGGAGGCCATAGACCGCGCCGACGAGCGGCGGCGGCTCTACGGCCGCCGGACCATCCTCTTTGTGGACGAAGTCCACCGCTGGAACAAGGCCCAGCAGGACGCGTTGCTCCCCTGGGTGGAGAACGGTACGGTGATCCTGGTGGGGGCCACGACGGAAAACCCCTTTTTCGAGGTGAACCGGGCGCTGGTGAGCCGCAGCCGTGTGTTCCAACTGAAGCCTCTGAGCCGCGAAGACCTTACGGAAACCGCCCGCCGCTGTCTGGCCGACCGGGAACGGGGTTATGGCCGCTGGAAGGTGATCGTTGAGGAAGGGGCCCTGGAACACCTGGTGGAGGTTTCCGGCGGGGACGCCCGGAGTCTGCTTAACGCCGTGGAACTGGCGGTGGAGACCAGCGTCTGGACGGGGGCCGAAGGCCCGGGGACCGGGGAGGCCGAAGGCCCGGGCTGGCCCCCGCCTGCGGGGGCGGAGATCCGGGTTTCCCTGGAGGCGGCGGCGGAGAGTATCCAGCGCCGGGCCCTGCTCTACGACCGGGATGGGGACTACCACTTCGACACGATCAGCGCTTTTATCAAAAGCGTCCGGGGCAGCGATCCTGACGGGGCCCTGTACTGGCTTGCCAAGATGATCCGCGCCGGGGAGGATCCGGGCTTTATCTTTCGCCGGATGATCATCCTGGCCGGGGAAGACGTGGGTCTGGCGGACCCCAACGCCATCGGCGTGGTCATGGCCTGCGCCCAGGCCTTTGACCGTATCGGTTTCCCGGAGGGGAATTTCCCCCTGGTGGAGGCCTGCCTCTACCTTGCCACCGCCCCCAAGTCCAATTCCGCCCTTAACTTCTTCGACGTGATGAAGGAAGTGGAGAAGGAGGACGCGGAGGTGCCCAACCACCTGCGGGACGCCAGCCGGGACGGGGAGAGTTTTGGCCACGGGGAGGGCTATATTTACCCCCACGCCTACCGGGACCACTGGGCCGCCCAGCAGTACCTGCCCTCAAGCCTTGTGGGGAAGCTGTTCTACATGCCAAGCCGCACCGGGTACGAGGGGAAGATACGGGAGGAGGTTATGCGGAAGCGGGAACTGCAGGCCGCCATTGTCCTGGGCGACGCCGGGCGGCCCGCGGACGCGGAGGTTCTGACCTGGTCCGCCGCCTCAAAGGGCCGGGAGGGCTGGTTCAAACGGCTTGAATCGGGGCGGAGCGGCCTGTTGCTGGCCGACCGGGACCGTATTCTGGCGGCGGCGGCGATAAACCGTCACGACCGGCTCCTTATCGCGCGGGGGGACGACGGACTGTTGCTATGGGAAAGCCTGCGCCGCTCCCCGGAGGGGCTCTGCGCCTGCCTGACGGGTTCCGAAAGCGCCCGCGAGGCCCTGTTCCGCTTTGCCGCGACCCTGGACGAGGAGGAACAGCCCCGGATTGCCGTGATTCCGGACGGGGAGGGGGGGCTTCCCGCCCCGGATGAGGCGGAACAGTGGTTCGGCTGTTCGGTCTACGACCATATCCTTGTCCGGGAACCCTGGCGGCGGGTGGGCGCAAACGCGGAGGACCTGTTCAGGGAATTTGCGGAACGGGCCTTCCGGCTCCTGGCGGCGGGCGGGAACGCCGTGTTACTGCAGTCTCCCCCGCGTCTGGGGGAGCGGATCTCCCGCTTTGTTACGGACAGGGGGCTCGCGGAAAAACTGCGGGAGGCGGAGGAGGCGTTTTTTAACGGGGACGGGTTCTGGGACAGCGGCGCCCCGGAGGCGGCCTTTGGGAAGGCGGGTTTTGAGACCGGCTCCCGGATTGTCGAACAACAGGAGGAACGGCTTATCGGCGTGGCGGACCTGGACCTGTGGTTTGACAGTGAGCATTCCCGCTGGGGCGGTTTTATCAGGACGAGGCTTGGGGACGGGGATTTCAGGCTTCTTGAAGCCGCGATGAGGGAACTTGTCAAACAGGGGCCGCTCAGTTGGCGATGGAAGAGCCTCCTCCTTACGGCCCGGAAATAAGCCGGCCCCCATGCGCGTTTAGTCAGGCACAAAGGTCTGTTGATTTCCTCCAACAGCAACCCGCTGGGGAGCGGCAGGCCGGCGCCTACTTCTTCTGGACCAGATGCCAGGCAAAACCAAGAATCTCGTCCCGGGCAAAGATCACGTTCAGGTTTCCCCCGGCGCCTGTCTTAATCGATGCGGGGTCGAAGACGACGCCCTGCCGCTCCAGGTAGGCCCTGGCCCGGACGATGGCGGTGGTGGCGATGGCGATATGCCCCCTGGTCCCGGCGGCGGCGGGGGATTTCATCAGCTCCAGGTAGGGGCCTGCAAAGATGGAGCTGTTCCCCTCGTTGACGGGGAAGCCAAAGAGTCTGCTGATAAGGGCCGCCCCCTGCCGGGCGGCCTCCCCGGACCCGGCGTTGAGTCCGACGTGGGCCGCCTCAAAACCGAGCATGGCAAAGACCGCCTCCCGTGACAGGGCGCTGATCCCGGCAAAGTCGCCGGCCTTGAGCAGCTCCGGGCTTACCATCCAGGTGCCGCCGCAGGCAAGAACCCGGTCGCAGGCCATGTAAGCGCCGATATTGCCGGCGTTGATCCCCCCGGTGGGGATGAATTTGAGGCCGCCATAGGGGGCCGCCACCGCCTTGATATAGGCGATGCCGCCGGATTGTTCGGCGGGAAAGAACTTGACCACTTCCAGCCCCGCTTCCAGGGCCTGCTCAAAGTCCGAGGGGTTGGAGCAGCCGGGCGCGATGGGGATCCCCCGCTCCAGGCAGTAGCCCACTATTTTCGGGTTGTAACCGGGGCTCACGATGAATTGGGCCCCCGCCCCAATGGCCCGGTCCACCTGATCGGTCGTAAGGACGGTCCCCGCCCCCACAAGGATTTCGGGCGCGCCGGCGCTGATCCGGCGGATCGCCTCCTCCCCCTGGGCGGTACGGAACGTTACCTCCGCGCAGGGAATACCCCCGGCGGCCAGGGCCTTTGCCAGGGGAACGGCCCCCTCGGGGTCGTCAATTTTGATAACCGGGATTATCCCGATGGTCCCCAGTTCTTCCAACACCTTGTGCATGTCATTCCTCCCCTATATCCCCGGGCCCGCCCTCCGGAACGGAGGCCCTTCTCCGCTTGCGGCGGCGGCGTTTTTTGGTCGCTTCGCCCAGAGGCGCTGCGCCCAAAGGCGCTTCGCCCAGAGGCGCTTCGCCCAGAGGCGCTGCGCCCAAAGGCGGTTTGCCGGGCTCCTGTTTTCCGGCCTCGCCGGGGCGGGATCGGTCCCCCTCCCCGCGAAGGGGCCGGGAGCGTATGGGAAAACGGGCCCGTTTTACCGTAAGGCCGTGTTCCGCGAAGACAAGCCTTACCGCGTGATCCAGTTCCAGCCGGGGGGGATTCATGGGAAGCACAAAACGGCGGGCGCCCATAAAGGCGGAGTAGTAGTTTTCCTGGCTGTCGCCCAGACTCCAATCCACCGTATCCTCAAGAAAGGCGCGGATCAGGGAACTCATGGCCCGGCCGGGCTGTTGATCCCCCCCATCCGCGTCCCGCGCGGCGGCAAGGTCCCGCAGGTACCGTTCCCGGAACCCGGAATTCTCCCGCGCCAGCTTTGAGGCATTGGGCTGGAGGTAGGAGTACAGCCCCAGGGTCTCAAGGTCCCCGACAATCCGGGCGGCCTGGGCGGAATGGATGATCTTGACGATCTCCTCCGTAAGCCGGGACGGGGAAATCTGGGTCAGAAGGGAAGAGTCCCGGCGTATCCTCCAGCGCAGGGAGAAGGGCAGCTTGAAGCCCGTGGCGGCCCCGTACTTGACGGCGCGGATCATCCGCACCGGATCATCGGTAAAAATGGTGTCGAGGGGAATGATCGAACGGATTCTCTTTTTCCCTATGTCCTTCATGCCGCCCACAAAGTCCACCACCAGTTGCCGCTGGGGATCGTAAAACAGGGAATTCACGGTAAAGTCCCGGCGCAGGACATCCTCCTCGATGGTCCCAAAGGCATTGCCCGTGTTCCCCCCTTTTAGGGAACGGAATGTGGAGACCTCGAAGATCTTGTTCCCGGCGTAGACGTGAACCAGGCGGAAGCGGTTGCCGATGATCCGGGAATTACGGAATATCCTCTTGATGCGGGGCGGACTTGCCTCGCTGGCGATGTCGAAATCCTTGGGTTTTTTGCCCAGGATAAGGTCGCGCACGGCCCCGCCCACGATATACGTGTCAAATCCCGATGCCTTGAGCCGCTCGACAATGCGGATCGCGTCATCATCAACATTGGAAAGGGGGATACCGTGTTCTTCCGGGGTGTAGACCACCGCTTTCTTGACCGGTTTCCCGTCTTTGGCCGTTGAGTAGCGGAAACGCATGAAGAAGCCCCCGCTACGCAGCCCCCCCGGTGGGGGGAATATGCTTCAGAATCCAGGTAAGAAGGTTATCCGTTACCTCTTCCCGGTTCGTCTCGTTCAAACATTCGTGCCGCGCGTCGGGGTACAGCACAAACTCCAGGTCCTGAATGCCCATGGTCCGGTATACGTCCACCAGCGCGGCGGGGCTGGACCCCATCTCGCCTACGGGATCGGCGCTGCCGGAAAACACGTAGATGGGAAGCCGCCGGTCTATGCGTTCCATGATCTCCGGCCGGTGGATATGGTTCAACAGGAGGCTTAAATCCCGGTAAAACCCGGAGGAACAGCGAAAACCGCAGAGTGGGTCCCCGGCATAGCTGTCTACCTCCGCCCTGTCCCGCGAAAGCCAGTCGAAGGGGGTGCGGTTTGGCCGGAACGGTTTGTTGTAGGAACCGTCCGCCAGGGCGCGGGAGATGGAACAGCGGCGCCTGACGCCGGCAAGCCGGGCAAGAAGGGCCATAACCGGGACGCCGGCCTGTACCCTAAAACCGCCGGGCCCCCTGGTTCCCGAAAGGATACAACCGGCCAGTTTGATCCCCCTGGAGGCGCCGTAATTCGCTATACAGTTTTGAACCAGGAACGAACCCCAGGAATGGCCCATAAGGAACAGGGGAACGCCGGGCCGCTGTTCCAGGATAAACTGGTTCAGCGTTTCGATATCGCCGGTTATCAGGGAAGGCCCCTCATGATCGGCGCCGTGTCCCCTAAGCCCCCCCCAGGCGGGGTCGTTTACGCCGGGGTCCGCCGTGTAGCCGTGGCCGCGCAGGTCCATGGCCCATACCTCGATACCCTCGGCGTTAAGCCGGCGGGCAAGCCGCTCATAGCGGAGCGAATGTTCGGCCATACCGTGTACAATCTGCAGAACGGCCCGGGGCCTGTCCAAGCCCGGTTTTACCGAAACCCAGCGCCGTATAAAAAGCCGTCCCCGGGGGGACGCGGGCAGCCAGCCCGTAAAATCCGCCTGGGTGTCTAGTCCATTCATGGGAAAATTATACTCTGTATTGTCTGTTCTTTCAATTCTTCCTGCCCTGTTGTACCCTTGGCCCCATGGTGCCGGGGGATATTGTCAGTGTGGAGGTAACGGGGATTGTGCCGGGAGGCGCGGGCATAGCCCGCCACCAGGGCCGGGCCCTTTTTGTCCGCCATAGCGCCCCGGGGGACAGGGTCCGGGTCAGGATACGCCGCGTCCGGGGCAGTTGGGCGGAGGCCGCGATTCTGGAGATTCTGGAAGCCTCCCCCCGGCGGGTACGGCCCCGCTGCCCCCTCCGCAGCGAGGCCGGAACGGAAGGCTGCGGGGGCTGCTCGTTTCAGCACCTGGACTATGGGTTTCAGCGTGAAGCCAAGGCTGCCATGCTGCGGGAAAGTTTTGGCCGTTTGGGCGGCCTTTCCTGGGAAACCCCCCGTGTGCTTCCCTCCAGCCCCTGGGAGTACCGTAACCGGGTGCAGTTTCACGCGGTCCGCTCCGGGGGGGAGACCCCGCCCCGTGCGGAGTCTTCCCGTGCGGAGTCTCCCCGGGTGGGGTTTAAGTCCTCCGGCGGGGCGGAAAGCCGGGTGATCCCGGTACACGACTGCCCCATCGCCGATCCGGGGATACGCGCGTTGCTGAGATCGGGGGAACTGGAAGCGCCGGCGGGGCGGGACCGCTTTACCGTGTACAGCCGGGAAGGCATGACTCTGCGGGAAGACGGACGGAGCCGGGGCCGGGTACGGCTGCGGGACCGGGAACTGCTGATGGACGCGGGGCTGTTTTTCCAGAGTAACGCCGCCATGCTGGAGCTCCTCATCGGGGACCTTGTCCGGTTGGCCGCGGCGGCGGACCGCTCCCTGCCCCTGGCGGATCTGTACAGCGGGGTGGGGACCTTCGCCGCCTTCCTGTCCCCCTGCTTCCCCCGGACCGAGCTGCTGGAAGAAAACCGGGCGGCCCTGGCCCTGGCCCGGCAAAACGTCGATTCGGGGGACTATAAGTTCCACGCCCTCACCGATAATGAATGGGTGAAGATACAAGAATCGGAACGGCAGGCCCCCCGCTACGGCCTTATCGTCGCGGACCCCCCCCGGCAGGGACTTTCCCCGCCGTTGCGGCGCTGGCTTGCGCGGGGACCGGCCCCCCTCCTGGCCTACGTTTCCTGCGACCCGGCCACACTGGCGCGGGACAGCGGGGAACTGGTACGCGGGGCCTGGGAACTTGTGGACCTGGCCTGCTACGATTGTTACCCGCAGACCGCCCACATCGAAAGTCTTGCCCTGTTCAGGAACCGGCATGACCGCTAAAACGGCGCGGACGGCGCGGACGATCCGGCCCGGAAGGGTCCCGCCGGCCCTCCTGCTGATCCTGTGGGGCCTGATCCCGCCGCCCCTCCCCGCCCAAACCGAGGTCCCCCCCCTGTGGCGCATGGCCCTGGGCGGGGCGGTGATCAGCCCGCCCGCCGTGGAGGCCGGGGCGGCGGTAACGCTGATGGATTCGGGGGACCTCAAGGCCCTCTCCCTCCTGGGGGATACCCTGTGGACCTACGCCGGCCAGGGCAGGACAACCCCCTACCTAAGCCGTTCCCCGGAGGGGATCAGCTATTTCGCGCGGACCAACGGGATCTTTATCGCGGTAAACCGGGTAGGACGGGAACTGTGGCGCAGAGACCTTGGCGCACCCCTTTCCGGCCCCGTGGTTCTGGGCTGGGATGGCCGAATCTTTGTCCCTGCGGGGGACCGGATCTTCTGCCTTACCATATCGGGCCGCCTCCTGTGGCGGCGGAACCTGGAGGCCGCCATAGCCCTTACGCCAATTCCCGACCACGACGGCGGAATCGTGCTGGTCCTGGCAAACGCCGCCCTGCTGCGCCTTGGCCCCTTTGGACAGGCCAAAACCCTCTACCTCTCCGGGGTCCCCCGGACCATCGCCCCCCTGGGCCCCGTGGGGGAGGGCGGCAGGGTTCTTGTCTTTTACCCGAACGGAGGGGTGGAATTCACCGATTTCAGGTCCCCCGATTTTGACCAGGGCCCCCTGCCCCTGCCCTGGCTTGACGGCAGCCCCCTGGCCGCCATCGGCCGGGGACTCCGCGCGGCGCTGCTCCTAGAAGACGGCCGCCTCCTGGAACTCCAGGGCCTCAGCGGGGAACTACGGTGGTCCGCGGACAGCCATATCCGGCCCGGAGCCGGGGAAGAGACAGCACTGCTCTACGATGAACGGGGTATTTACGTGCTTTCCACGTCCGGGGCTTCCGGCTTTACCGGGGACGGCAGACTGATCTGGCACCTGGACATCAGGGGGGCCGCCTCCATCCCCAGCTTTGGCGACGACGGCGTCCTCTATTCCGGGGGGAAGGATTGGATCCTCTATGCCTTCAAGCTGGAAGACAGAGTCCGGCACCTGCCCCAGTCCATGTACGGCCCCATGCCGGAGGGGGATTACGGCATCGGCAGCCCCCCTCCCTCCTCCTGGACCGGCAACCCCATGCGCTGGGATGAGATACTCGTGGAACGCCAACTGGAAACCATCAAACGGTACCTCGCGGAAGGCCGGCTGGCCAGCCAGGAGCCGGAATACATCGCCTACCTCATGGAGATCATCGCGTCAGGACAGAACCCCGCCAGTTCCCGTTATGAGCCGCTGGTATCCGTACAGTACCGCCTTAGCTCCCTGCAGCTTCTGGCCCTCATCGGCTCCCGTGAACTCGTCCCCTTCCTGGCCCGGATCTTCCGGGAAGACCCGGACCCCGTCATCAAAACCGCCGCGGCCCAGGCCATCGGCACCATCGGCGCGGACAAAGACGGCGCCGCCCTGCGGGCCTTCTTCGACACCGTATCTTCCCCCAGCTTCCGGGAAACGCAGGTCATGAGCGCCATCATCGCCGCCACCGGCACACTGTGCCAGTATTCCGGCCCCCCCCTGAGCGATACGGGGATTCGAATCCTCAGCAACCTCAATTCCCCAAATAGACCCAACTATATTCGAAATTTGGCAAAGCGGGAACTTGAGAACCTGGGTAAATAGGTGTAGCTTTAAGGTATTTCCAAGTCCGGCCAAATCTTGCAAGCGCCGGTTACGAAGAGGTCCTCTATGCGCCGATGTTCCTTACAGACCGCACTGGCTTTTCCACGACCGGAATTTTTACGCCGGTTCCTGGCGTTTGGTATCATACTGCTGGTTGCCCTGCCCCTGTCCGCCCAGGTCAACGAAGACGAACTGGAGAGGAGCCAGGCCCCCATAACATTTTTCAACTACGAAGGCCCCCATGCCAGAATCGAAACCCTGGAGCAGATCCGCGGCATAGGCTACGGCCTTGGCCAGATCATCCGCGGAGGCGCCGCCCGCGTTGGGGCGCGGAACCGCTACTTTGTCATCCACGTAACCGGCCCGGAAGAGGGCTCCAAACTGGACGCCGACATCTTCGGCCTGGGCTACGACGTGGGAGTGGATCATATCAGGAACCTGCGACTCATCGTCCAGGGCTACCTGGAGGCCGCCTATTCCTACAGCGCCCAGGATGCCGCCCTGCTTGCCCGGTACATCACGATCTACAACGCCGTGTACCGCGGGGATTGGGACTACATCAACGGACGTTACAAAGGACCGGTCATCCTTGAACTTGACCCAACCCAGACCGGCCTTTCCATCCGCTTTGACGAGTGGCCCGGCCAGACCCTCATGCTCATCCCCCTGGGACTGGGACAACCCAATTCCCTTTCCGCTGTGGACACCAGCGCCGTATCCGACCGGCTCGTGGTGGAGGAGATGCGAAAAGATGAGGACATGGGCATAGAGCCGCGCCAGGAGATGGTGGACCTCAAGGAGCGGGAAGCGGAGGAAGCCGAACAGCGGGCCCAGGAACAACGCCGGGAGGCCGCCGAGGAACAACGCCAAATCGACGAGGAGCGCCGCCAAATCGAGGAAGAACGGCGCCAAATCGAGCAGACACGCCCGGAACCACAGGAACCCCCGCCCCCCGCGCAACCCGCACAACCCACGCGGCCCCAGCAGCCCGATCAGCCCGGACCACGCGACCAGCCCCCCCCTGCCGCGGACAGCCGGCAGGAAGAACAGGACCAGCGGGAGCGGGAACTGGCCGAACGCGAGGAGGCGCTTGACCGCCGCCAGGAGGCCGTAGACGAACAGCGGGAAGATGCCCGCCGCGACGAGGAACTGGCCGAACAGAAACGGGAAGAGGCCAGACAGGAACGGGAAAGCATCGCCCAGGACCAGCAGGCCCTAATCAACGAGGAACCCCGCAAGGAAAGCGGCCCGGGGATCATCGCCGCCATCATCGAAACCCCGGACTCCCCCCTGGGACGGATCATCCGCGTCTCCCCGGATACCGGCGAGGAACAGGGACGGTCAACCATGAACATGATCAACATCAGGACCATCCTCAACATCAACGGCCGCATCTTCGCCGTAGCCGGGGAAAACCGGACCGGCGCCGCCGTCCGCCTCATCGAAATCGATCCCGAAACCCTGGACATGAAGACCCAGGGCAGCGACGACATCCACCCCCAAAGCCCACTCTGGGTCAGCGGGGCGGACCTGTTCGCCATCACAGTCGTAGGCGGGACCCCCTACCTGGCCCGCTTCAACTACCAGCTTACACGCCTGGCCCGTTCAAGCGTCGCGCTCCACCCCTACGCCGCGGTACTGTTCCAGGAGGACCGCCTCCTTACCCAGCGCCAGGACGGTTCCGCGCTCATCCTGAACCCCCAGACCCTGAGCGAACCCTGACGATCCGGTGCCAGGCACCATGCGCGTTTACTTAGGTATAACGATCTGTTGATTTCCTCCAACAGCAACCCGCTGGGGAGCGGCAGGCTGCGGCGGCCACTTGACCGAAGCCTTGCGACTGATGGCGCAAGGCAAGCGTGGCCGTTGCCGGCCTGCCGCTCCCCAGCGGGTTGCTGTTGGAGGAAATCAACAGATCGTTATATCTAAGTAAACGCGCATGGGCCTGGCACCATGCCATTGCCAAAGCTTCGGAGTTGCATCGCCTCATAGGTGGTACCCATTCGGCGATTTTTTGGGTTTCACGCGCGAAGCGCGACAAACTCCTAGGGCGAGCCGGGCGGCTTTGGCGAAAATGTCCCCCAGATAGTTCCCCTCCCGCTGGGAAAGGGCGGCGCGGGAAATGAAATCCCGGATAAACCGGACTTGTTCTTCCTTGCCGGGCTGCCGGTAAAAGCCCAGGCTTTCCAAATTTTCCGCGATTGAGACCGCAAGGGTATCCGCCTGGTCCCGGTTCAGGGGTTCCCACGCGCCCTTGACACGCTCCCCCTCCTGGCCGGTCCCCTGGTTGGTTCCCTGGCCGGTTTCGCCCGGTTCCAGGGCGCGGAACAGCTCGTGGCAGTAGATCTGAACCGCGTGGGAAAGGTTAAGGGAGGGGAAGGAAGGGGACACGGGGATGTGGGAGGCGATGTTACAGAGGCCCAATTCGGTGTTGTCCAGGCCGCTGCGCTCGTTGCCAAAGGCCAGGGCCGCCTGTCCGGGTCTGTCCCGCAGCCACAGGGCGAGTTCCCGGCAGTCCATTGTTACGTTTTTTCGTTTCCGGCCCCGCCGGTGGGTGGTTCCCACAAGGACGGCGCAGTCCGCGGCTGCCTCCCGCAGGCTGGGAAAAAACCGCGCCCGCTCCCAAATACCGGCGGCGTGGACCGCGCGGGACCGGATTTCTCCCTCAAAAGGGGCAAAATCGGCCCCGGAACGGCCGGTAATCCGCAGTTGTGTAAGACCCATGTTCATCATGGCCCGGCAAACCGCCCCGATATTGCCCGGATCGGACGGACCGCACAGGATAACGCTGATCTCGTGTAATTTCATGTATCCCAGCCTTGTTTATTGAAAAATCCCCGGAACCCGTATAGATTATTATAAGAGGATCTGTTGGCCGTGTGGTGGTTTGACAAAATATTGTTTAACCATTAAGATACGGGAGCAAACCTGTCAATAGACGGGAGAGCCGATCAAGGGAGAGTCATGACGAATAATGATATAGTTCCGGGCTTTGATGATGAAAAGGACGAAAGCCTTAAAATTCAGCTTCAAAAGGTAGACGGAGTAGAAGGTTGTCTGATTCTTTATCTGAACGGGTACATAGATACGTATAATTCCAATTATTTTCAAAAGCGGGTCGCCAAGGCAATCGAAAAGGGCTTTATCAAGCTTATTTTCCAGTGCAATGGGTTAAATTATGTGTCTTCCACCGGCATCGGCTCTTTTACGGCCTTCTTGAAATCCGTAAAACCACGGGGTGGGGATCTGGTACTTCTGGAAATTCAGCCCAAGGTGTACGAAGTGTTCCAACTCCTCGGTTTTTCCCAGTTCTTTAACATTCGGGAAAATCTTGATGAGTCGATAAACTACTTCCACACCGGTACCTCTGAATCGGTATCGCTGTTTCCCAAGGTGTTCGCCTGTCCCATCTGTTCCAAGAAGCTCAAGGCCCTTAAACCTGGCCGTTTTCGTTGTTCCGAGTGTAAGACTATTCTGGCAATTGACAATGGAGGCCAGGTTTTCCTGGGTTAACACGTATGGGTATCTTCTCCCGGCTTAAGACCCTTATATCCGCCAATGTAAACCACCTGATCAACAAGGCTGAAAAACCCGAAAAGATGTTGAATCAGCTTATTCTTGACATGAATGAACAGCTTATTGAGTCGAAAAGGGCCGTTGCCCAGGCCATTGCGGATGAAAAGCGGCTAGAGCGGGAGATGAACAACCACTTGAACCAGTCCGCGGACTGGGAGCGCAAGGCAATGCTGGCGGTGAACAAGGGTGAAGACGATCTTGCAAAGGAGGCTTTACTCCGCAAGCAGGAAAACGACAACGCCGCCCTTGAGTACCGTAAGCAGTGGGAAGCCCAGCACGAGGCGGTGGGAAGACTTAAAGAATCCCTTAAGGAACTGAACAACAAGATCGACAAGGCCCACCGGCAGAAGAATCTGCTTATCGCCCGCGCCAAGCGGGCGGAGGCCCAGCAGAAGATACAGGATACCATGTCCAGCGTGTCGGGGAACCGTAGCGCCTTTGACGCTTTTGACCGGATGGCCCAAAAGGTTGACCAGATGGAGGCCCAGGCCGACGCCAGCAAGGAACTGGAAGATTTTACGAGCGATAACGACCTGGACAAGCGGTTTGCCGAACTTGAAAAGTCCGATGGTTCCGCGGACCGCCTGCTGGAGGACCTTAAAAACAAAATGAAGGCCCTGCCCGAAGGTTCCTCGTCCTGAGGTTTTGGACTTTTTTTCACTCCAACCTTTTTTCCGCCCAGGATATACACAACTTATCAACAGATGTGATATAGCAACATCTGTTGGAAAACGTAGTTTTTTCATATTTGAAGAATTTTTCGCCTACTTTGTCGTATTTTTCTACTTGGTAAATGGGGCGTAACTCCTTGTGGGATAAGGAGTTACGAGATTTGACATCCTTTTGACTTTGAAAGCCGGGATGATATTGTATGAAAAGTAATACAGACTTCAATCATTATAAATATATCAACAACTTTTCCACAGTTTATCCCGACCGTTAATGTTGACGTTATCAATAGCGGTACAGGAGCGGTACGGGCGGTGTCTTAGCTCCCGCCTTGCATTAGCAAGTACCCCATGTTAGGCTACGAATTGATGAAGAACATCGCCCGGCTGGTGCTTTTTTTCACTATTTCCCTTGCTGGCATCTTCATTTTGGCGGCCACGGTCCACTTTCTGCGCATACGAATCGACACGATCCGCGTTTTACCTTCCCAGGGCAGCCGTGTCCAGGCTGAATTGCTGTCCGCGGCCCGCTGGGCCCTGCCCCTATCCCTGTACGGCTCCCTGCTTCTTAGCCTTAGTTACACCGTGCGGCGTCGAATCTTCGCTCCGGCGGCCATGCTTAGTCTTTTTATCCTTGCTTCCGCCGCCGGTCTGGGGATTATCCTGGGTGCGGAGAGTTTTCACCACCTGTCGTCGTATACGATTCCCGCCGGATCGCTGGGGAGGGACGGTCTTATCCTAACCCAGGCGGACAACGCCATCGTACTTATCCAGGACCCGTCGGAGATCTGGGGCCCCAGGGTGGTGTCCATCCCCGGACAGGATCTGCGCTACCAGGCCGTGCCCCGGGGGCCGGATAACCGGCCGATCAGCCTGCCCCCCATCCCGTTCAGGGCCACTACCGCCTGGGTGCTTGAGAGTTTTAACATCGACCTTTCCCTGGCAAGCCGGCTGCTTGTTGACCGTTTTGGATCCGCCGGTATCCTGCCCTTTACGATCTACGTTGCCGCGCTTAGCTTTTTGCTGATTTCCCTGCGGTTTGTGCTGGGCTTGAGCAAGTGGCCCCTTGCCAACCTGTTCCTGGGGGCCCTGATATTCCGGGGCATCCTTTCGATGGAAACCTTCCTCAATGCCCCGGAAACCCAGGAAATTCTGAACACCTTTTTGGGGGACCTTGTTCCCCCCCTGTACACGGCGCCGCTGATCTTTGTGTTCCTGGGTTTCTTTGTCTACCTGTACACTTTTTTACATTACCTGGCCCGCAGGAAGGACCCCTATGAAGGGTAAGTCCGCAAGCGTCAACAAGGAGACCTTGCTTTCCCTACCGGCCCTTTTTATCTACTACATGGCGGCGTCTTCCCTGGTGATTCTGGGGTTTCGTCTCCTGTTTCCCGGCCAGGGGGCCCCTCTGCCCATCTATTCCCGGGAGTGGCGCCTTACCCTGGGGGCCTTGGACATTCTTTCCCTGTTCCCCGCCCTGGTCTTTAGCGCCCTGGTTTTTCCGTTTGGGTTCCGGATCTCCTACGACGATTTTCACAGTTTTTCTTCCCGCTTTCTTGAGCGGTTTAAGGGACTGTTGATTACCGCCATCCTGGCCTCCGTCTTCTACGCCGCCCTGTTTTTCCTGGTTCAGCCCCTTGTCCAGGATAAGCGCATCAACATGACCTACCGGGGAAGCCTCTACCGTCTGGCCCGCGATACGGCCCGGGATCGCGCCTCCCAGGGGCGCTGGAACGAGACCGCGAATTTTTTAAGTATCTGCGAACAGATCTGGCCCGGCAGCCCCGAACTGGCGCAACTGCGAATCAACACGGAAATTGAGGTGGAAGCGGAGCGGATTCAGGATGAGGAACAACTACGGATAAGCCTGGACAGGAGCCGGCTGGAGGGGACCGGCCAGGATGCCGCCGAATCGTCAAACCGCGTACTTGGGCAGCGGCAGCCCCTGACTACCCCGGAGGCTCTGGAGCTGGCCGCCGCGGCCATGCGGGAGGAGCGGTACTACGACGCCCACTGGCTGGCAACCCTGGGCATGCGGCTTGCCCCGGAGGGCAGCCCCGAAGAAACCGCCGCTTCCCGTGCCGCCGGCCTGGCCTGGAACGCCATTTCCTCCCTGGCCCCCAACGCGCGGGAGCGGGAACTCTACGACATTTACCGTCTTAAACAGTCCGGTTACGAGGCTATGGTTGCCGGGGACTGGATACGGGCTTACTACATCTTCCGGGAACTGCTGCAACGAAGCCCCGGCGATCCGGACGCCGGAAATTTTCTCCTGGCAAGTGAGGAAGGCGTCCGCGGCGTTGCCTTTTTTACCGATGAAATGAGGCGGGGGACGGGGGACATTCTGACAAACGCGGTGTTTTCCCTGCCCTACCAGCCCCGCAACGGCGGTATAGGCCGCGGGGTTATCCGTTTTTCCTCGATTTCCCTGTACCAGGACTACGCCTACGCCTTTGGCCTTGAGTTTATCTGTTTTGACGGCGAAAACCGGCCCGAATCCGGTTTCACGGCGCCCTACGCCAAGATTGTGCCCATGACCCTGGGCGGTCAGGACCGGGTTGTGGTGTTGATGCAGGCCCTGGACCGTAACAACCAGCGCCGCCGCTGGGAACCGGTGTGGCGCTCCTTCGAGGAGGAGGCCCGGCGGCCCGGCCTTACCGCTGGTTCCGCGGAGGGGGGCTTTCTCCGTTCCGCCATTGGGGATAACCAGCTCATGCTTGATTTGAACTTTGAAAACTTTTCCCTGCTCTGTTACACCTGGCGGGGCCTGGGGGCTCCCGCCGGTTCGGCGCGCCTGTCGCCCCTGGACGGGTTTTCCCTGGGGGACCTGCTTGCCGCGTCCCGGTCTCTTGGCTCGTATGGCTATGTAACCCAGGTTTTTGAGGCGGAGATCATCTACCGGCTCTGCGAACCCCTGTTTTTCCTGCCGATGGCCGTCATCGTTATCATCATCGGCTGGCGTTTCCGGGCCTTTTCCCGGCCCCGTTACGTTTTTATCCCCATGCTTTTCATACTGCCCCTGGTTTTCAACGGACTGGTCTACTTTTACCGCCACATCCTCAACATTTTGGGGATCTTTCTGGTGCTGAACCTGGGCTTTTCCGCCACCCTTATCGCCTACTGCTTTGGCGCGGGGGTCCTCTTTGTCCTCTCCCTGGTCGTCTTTAGCTCCCAGCACAGTTAACGGGAAACGATGTTTGCCCCAAGTGATGAAAGCCGGGGCACGATGTTTTCAAAGCCCCGCTCGATCTGGTAGACGTTGCGGATAACGCTTTTGCCCTGCGCGCAGAGGGCGGCAATGATCATCGCCATGCCGGCCCGCACATCCGGGCTCTGCAGTTCCGATCCGCTCAGCTCCGAAGGGCCGGAAACCACCGCCCGGTGGGGATCGCAAAGGACGATCCGGGCCCCCATAGCGATAAGTTTGTCCACAAAGAACATGCGGGATTCAAACATCTTCTCGTGGATCAGCACCGTGCCCTTAACCTGGGTCGCCACCACGGTAACGATGCTGGTAAGGTCAGAGGGGAAGCCCGGCCAGGGAGCGTCATCGATCTTGGGGATCATTCCCCCCAGGTCGCAGTTCACGGTCATTTTCTGCTTATGGCTTACGTGAATATCCTCTCCCTGCTGTTCCCAGCGTATCCCCAGTTTGGTAAAGGCGATCTTGGCGGACCGCATATCCTCCGCGCGGGCCCCCCGGATGGTCAGTTCCCCGCGGGTGGCGGCGGCCAGTCCGATAAAGGAACCGACCTCCATAAAATCCGCTCCAATGGAAAAATCGCAGCCGCCCAGCTTTTTTACCCCCTGAATACGCAGGATGTTGGAACCGATCCCCTCGATTCGCGCCCCCATAGCCGCAAGCATGCGGCAGAGGTCCTGCACGTGGGGCTCACTGGCGGCGTTGGTCAGGGTAGTCTCGCCTTTGGCAAGAACCGCCGCCATTACCGCGTTTTCCGTGGCCGTAACCGAGGCTTCGTCCAGAAAAATATCCGCGCCTTTGAGGTTTTTCGCGTGAAAGGTAAAATCGCTGTTCATCGTAACCTTGGCCCCCAGCTCACCAAGGGCAAGGAAATGGGTATCCAGACGGCGGCGTCCAATTACATCCCCGCCGGGAGGGGGCAGCACCACCCTGCCGGTCCGGGCCAAAAGGGGCCCGGCAAACAGGATGGAGGCCCGGACCTTCTTTGCCTGTTCCAGGGGAATCATGGTTTGCACGCCGGCACTTGCGCAAAGCCTCCAGGCGTTAGGGCCGATAGACTCGGCCCTGCCCCCCAGGGCGCGGTAAATTTCCAGCATTACCTGCACGTCTTCTATGTCGGGGATGTTTCGCAAAATTACCGGTTCATCGGTAAGAAAGGCCGCCGCAAGGCAGGGCAGCGCGGCGTTCTTGTTACCGCTTGCCCTGATAGTCCCCCTGATAGGGTTGCCCCCTTCGATCAGGTACTCATTCATTATCAAACTGTACCAGCTTGCGCCGCTCATGTCAAAGCGGCTTGACGGCCGCTTGCGCGGCGTTGTCAAATGGACACGATGACACCGGACACAATGGATGAACCACGGGCGATGAAATTACCGGCCGGCCGGAAGACAAAGGGCGCGGCGGCCGTTTACGCGATTCTGTGCCTTGTTTTTGCGGGCCTGCCCCTGGGGGCCCAGCCCTTCCTGCGGGCCCTTACCCCGCTGCGCGTGCTGCGGACCGGATATTTTGACATTATATACCCCGAAGAGTCGGAAGAAACCGCCCGCCGGCTGTCGCAATTTGCCGACCGGAATTACGAGGAAATTTCTTCCCGGCTGGTCATTTCTGTTAGACGCAGAATCCCTGTTGTTATCAGCCCCCACATTGATGAATTCAACAGTTTTATGAACAGCATGCCCTACCCCCACATCCTGCTCTTTGATACCCCCATGACTCCCGAATGGACCACGTTTGACGATCCCCTTGAAAAACTGTTCATCCACGAACTGACCCACGCGATTTCGCTGAGTACCAGGTCAAAGACGATGGATTTTTTTCACCGGATCTTCGGCGGCTGGGTGTACCCGCCGGCCTTTAACACGCCCCCCTTTATGATCGAGGGAGTTGCGGTAAGTTTTGAAAGCCTGGACGGTTACGGCAGGGTCAACGATCCGCTTTTCAGGCAGAAACTGCGGCAGGACAGCTACGAAAACAAATTCCTTAGCCCCCACCAGGCTTCCCGCGTTTCCGACATGAACGCCGCGTCCCAGGGGGCCTGGTACGAGTACGGGGGCCTCTTTTCCAACTACCTGCAGGAAAACTACGGCATGGAAAAATACGCCGAACTGTGGCAGGCCATGGGAAGCGGGTTTCATAATTCCGTTTTCTTTTATAAAAACGGGTTTTACCATTACTTTGAAAAGGTCTACGGCGTTTCCGCCCTGGACGCCTGGGCCGCGTTTCAGGAATCGTTAAGCCTTGCGGACATTGAAGATTCCGCTGACATGATCGTAAGCCGGGGCCTTCCCTGGAAACCGAAAAACGCCGTTAGTAAAATCACGGGGATGGCCGCGGCGGGGGGCAGGGTCTTTGTGCTGGACAGTTACTCCAGACAGTTGTTTGTCTACAACGCGGAGCGGGAAAAAACAGAACTGGTAATTCCCGTTGGTGTTTCCGCCTACGATGTTACCGCCTCCGCCGGGGGGGATTCCTTCCTGGTTTCCACGTACCAGTACCACAATAACCGGGCGGAAGCGGTCGTTACCGAGTTTTCCGCCGCAAACGGGCGATCCGGCAGAACCTGGCGCGGACTCTACCGGGGAAGCTATTTTCGGGGCGGCGTGGTGGGGATAGCCCCGGAAGGACACCTGGGCCACATTGTCTTTAGGCCCCCCGCCCTCCCGGGCTCCGGGGATTCCCCAGACGAAGAAGTGCTGCTGCGGGGCGGTGAGGACCTTATGTTCTCCAACCCCCGGCCTGTCAACGAAACCTGGATCGCCTTTACCGCGGCGCGGAAGGGGAAGCGTGAACTTGGCTTTTACAATTACGATACCAAACAGGTTTACACCGCCGTTACCGCGCTGCCCGACGATGAAGGACGATGGGAATTTCTCCGTTACCTCCAGGTATGCGAAGGCCGGCTGCTCTTTGGCTACAACCACGATGACCGGATGTACAAGCTGGGCCTTATCGATCCCGGCGGGGAACTTGATGCGGCGGGAACGCGGGGAAGGGCCCCTTCCGTGCTGTTTACCGGGCGGGATTTTTCCGGCGCCGTTGCCCTGCCGGTCCTGGCGGGAGACGAGGTGTACTACCGGGGAAGTTTTTTTAATACCGACCGTTTGATGCGCTACCCCGAAAAGCTGGAGGACATAGACGGGATAAGCGCGGAACTGTACCTTGTGCCCTGGGACGCGCTTTCCGAAGCGCCCGTGGAGGATGAGCCTGCCCAGGACCCCCTTCCCGGTCAGGTTTACCTTCCCGGTCAGGTCTACCTTCCCGGTCAGGTTTACCTTCCCTTTGCGTACCTTAACCCCCTGTCCCTGTGGCTGCCCATTCCCCTGTTACGTCTTGATTCGTCCGCCCCCCTGGGGTTCCGGTTTGAGGGCGGGGGAATCTACAGTGTTATGATCGATCCTCCCGAAACGAATACCATTTTCCTCCAGGCGGCCATGAATACCAGGTTTTTAATGGCGGATTTTGACATTACGTGGACCAACAGGGATTTGGGCGTTCCCCTTGACATCAAGATTAGCGACGGGGTAACTACCGATACGATTTTTTACCGCTCCTTCCGGCTCAGCCTGGAAACCACCTTGAGCCATTCCCTGGGAAGCCGGGGGACCCAGGGCTTTGTGGGCGCGGGTTTTGGTTTTTCCCGCTTCTACACACAGGGAAACCGGGATACAAATTCCGCGTACACCTGGGGTTTCCACAGCAACTCCTATAAGTTTATGGCCCGCCTTGGTCTGCGTTCCCTGACGATAATGCCCTGGGAAACATTTGGCAATGGCTATACGGGCCAGGCGGTCGGATGGCTTGTGCCCTCCGGTGGACGCTCCGGCGCGCCCGTCGTTTATCCCCGCGTGGACGCGCTGTTCCAGGCCGCCTTTGAGCCCGCCCTGCCCCTCCGCGTCAGCCTTTACGGCGCCTGGGACAGCCAGGGAATGGACCTGTGGGGCCAGTCTTCCCAGCACCCCTCCCCGGTCTTTAAGGATCTGACGGTTGTTGAATACCAGGATAACAATGTCAGCGGCCTTACCTGGCTTATGGGAGGGGAGATCGAATTCCGGCTGTTTTCACTGAATATCCAAAAGAGCCTTTCCCATGTCTATTTCAACCGCCTTTTGGGAACCCTGGCCTACCGGACCGCGCTGTACGATGCCGCCGGTTTTGCCATGCCCGAGGGGAACAGACTGTGGAACGATTTTACGCTTGCCCAATCCCTGGTTCTCCGCCTGGGGTCGGGGGTTTCCAGCGCCTACCTTACCGCCGCGCCATTCAGGATAACTGTTTACGTTCAGGCGGCCCTTAAACTTTCAAAATTCGGCCGCGCCCCGCTTGGCTTTACCGATGTTGTTGTGATAAGCCCCCTCATCAGCGTAACGTATTGAAACTAATACTAAACCCCGTCGGGGGATTCAAAAAACAGCGGCAGGGGCAGGATGCCGCGCAGAAAGGGATCGTTGCGGATAACCGGAGAGGCCCAGGGAGGCGCTGAAAAGAAAAGCCGGATCGCCCGGAGGGGATCAAGAACGATTGCCCCCGTGCCGGGGCTTACCTGGGCCCTGCCCCGCTCAACGGAGACGCGGAAACAGGAATCCTCCGCCGCGTTATCCCCCCGGCTGATACGGAACAGGGCCTCCCCGTCGGGAAGAACCTGACCGGAGGCGGTTTTAAGCCGCAGCAGGGCGGCAAGAAGGGGCTGCCAGTCCAAAACAGTAAAACTTTGGGCTGTACCTGTGTGGCAATTCTCCGCGAAGGCGGCAAAGGCCTCAAGTTTTTCGGTTTCCCAGGGCTGGACATCGACCGACACACGGTCCCGGTCCAGGTGATTCAAAAAAGAGGCGATGGCGTGGATCATAAGGGCCGGATTTTTAAGGTTCAGTTCCGGAATCGCGGTATCATTGCAAACAAGGTAGCCGGCAAAGCCGCTTTTATCCGACAGGGCAAAGACGCGGTTTTTCCAGGATGAAAGAATGTCAAAAAATTTCCCCCTGTCCCGCTCGAACCGGGCGGCCTTGGACTGGTGGATCTGGTACGCATCCTCCAGTTCCCTGTCCCCCTCGTTAAGCCGGCGGATGGAGAATACCGGAGGGGTATCCTTCCCCAGTACGTGACGGATGTTTGTCCGGTGGCACTCAAAAACCGTCCGCAGCCCCGCGGGACTAAAGCCGAAATATTCGTAACGCTGCCGCTGCCCCCCCAGGCAGCCAAACACAATGCCGTCCCGGCGCATGTCCGCCAGGGCCGTCTCCATAAGGGTCCGCATGTAGCCCCTGGATCGGGCATAGGGGTGAACCGAAACCATGCCGATTCCCCGGCCGGCCAGTGCCGTACCAAGAACATTCAAACACAGGGGATAGGCCCCCACCACCGCGCGGATCCTGCCGTCCTCCCGTGCGGTGTAATGGCGGCCCAGCGTAAAATATTCCCGCCGGTAGAGTTTTGGAAGCAGGACGGGAAAGTCCGTGGGGCTGTGGGCATGGCTAAAAACGTAATTACAAAAATCGATCAGCTCCCCGTAATCTCCCGCTTCCGCCAGTCCGTATTGTACGTTCATGATTCCTCCGCTTGCCGCACTGTCTCCGCGTCCAGAAGTTCCAAAAAACCCGGATAGGTAACAGCCGCGCTTTCGGCGCCGTCAATTTCAATGGGCCCGCCGGCCCCCCGTGCCGCAGCCGCGAACGCCATGGCGACACGATGATCCCCCCGGCTGTCAATTCTGCCGCCCTTCGCGATACCCCCCGTGCCGTGGATGACAAGTCCATCGGGCCGCTCGCTAACCTGTACGCCCAGCTTCCCCAGTTCCGCCGCCATGACAGCGATGCGGTCCGTTTCTTTTATCCGGGCGTGGGCCGCGTTGACCAGCGCGGTATCCCCCCGGGCAAAGGCGGCCACCACCGCGCAGGCGGGAAGCGTATCGGGGGTGTCGTTAAGGTCGAACTCCCCGCCCCGCAGGGGATTCCGCCGCTCCACGCACAGGACCGCGCTGCCGGCGCTTTGTTCCCAGCGGATCTCGCAGCCCATTGTTTCAAGCACCCGGAAAAAGGCCTTGTCCCCCTGACAGTCGTCCCTGTCCAGCCCCACAAGCCTTACGGAACCGCCTGAAACAGCCGCGGCGGCGGCCGGAAAGGCGGCGGATGAAAAATCCCCCGGCACGGGGCCGCTCAGGGACCGGTAAACCGCGCCTCCGGGAATACGAAACCAGGAAAGGTCCCGCCTCTTTTCATAGGGGACGTTCTGCGCGTCCAGATAGCCCAGGGTCATCTCCACGTAGGGCCGCTCGTTGAGCAGGGGCACTTCCAGTTCCGTAAGGGTACCCAAGGGGGCCAGGGGGGCGGCGATGAGCAGGGCGGAAAGGTACTGACTTGTGGGACACTCAATGGAAGCCTTGCCCCCCTTCCAGGGTCCCCGGACGGTGATGGGGCAGCGCCCCCCCTCCGATTCCGTGTGGAGCCCCAGGGCAGCAAGGGCCGCAAGAAGCGGAGCCGCGCTCCGGCGGCGAATCTGGGCGTCCCCGTCAAAGCGGACCGGAGTTGACCCCAGCCCGGCGGCTGCCAGGACAAGGAACAGCGTGGTACCGGAATTCCCCACATCGATGCTGACGGGAAGCCCCGCCCCGGCCCCCCTGCCCCGCAGCTCCCAGGAGACCAGTTTTTCCCCCGCGGCGTCCGGGGGATTGGGACAAAGAGGCTCCGCGGCGCGGTGTTCAACAACACTGGCCCCCAGCGCGCGGCAGGCGGCAACACAGGAACGGGTGTCCAGGGAGTCAAGGGGATAGTGTATCCGCGAAACCCCTTCCGCCAGGGAGGCAATAAGGAGCCGCCTGATGGTATGGGATTTTGACGCGGGGATACGGACCATACCGGAAAACCGGCGGGGGACAACACGGGCAATCACGGCATTACGCTATCAGATAAAAAAACGCTTGACAATGGCCGCGGGGCGGTGTAACATTTTAACAACCCAGAGGGGTTTCAGCACCCATCCCGTTGTGAACGAGGCGGGTTCCGGAAAAACGGCCAAACGCCAACTCTTCTGTAAAAACCGGAGGTCAACGGCATGTACAACACAGTATTAAATGTCTTGTGTGAACCAAGTTTGTTTGAGGGGGGGGGGGGCGGCGGGGGGCCGGCGGGCGAGGGGCGCGGGAGGGGGGGTG
>JAIRND010000183.1 GCA_031258225.1 Treponema sp.
CATCTGTTCCGCCAGTTCAGCCATCCGCCGGATGACAGGGTCCTGCCTTGCCGCCTCAATCTCCGCCCGCGTTACTTTGGGCAGTTCCTCCTGTGAAACGGTTTTTGATTCGTCAGCCGCCAGCGGGAAGAACGTTATCCGCGCCCGTCCTACAGGAACTCCGCGCGGAACCTGGATGCTAATCATTCGGCTCTCCGGTATCTCTACGGTCTGTTCTATGGTCATTTTGCGCCTCCGGAGGGGAACCCCGGCCTGTGTGCGGCCCCGGTGGAGGTCCCCAATACATGCCAAGCATAGCGTAAAAAAAGGGAGTTTACAATGAGTCGAAGGCTTGTTTTCATACTGCTGTTATCCATTGCGGCTGTCTCCGGTCTTTTCTCCCTGGACTTCTCCCTGCGGCCCGGCGGCTTTGTCTTTTTCCCCGCCGGACAGGGGAATAAGGCGGCGGACGGTAGTGAACGCTTTGATATAGGCGGCGGCGGGGAACTGGGTTTTGATATTGACCTTGCGAGTATCTGGTCCAACCCCGGAGGTAAAAACCGCAGGTTTTTACCCGGCTTGGGTTATACTGTGGGCATCGAGGGCGGCTTGCTTTTTACGCCCTATAAAAGTCCCGCGTCGGGAAACGTGCAGATGTATTCTTTTGGCGGCGCCTTGGGGTTTTACTACTTCCCTCTGTCCCGCCTGTTTACCCGCCTTGACGGCGGCGCCGGCGTGTATCAGAGCGTTATCGAAGAGGGCAAGGGGAAACCGGCCCTTTGGTGGAGAATAGGCGGCGAGGCGGGCTTCCGCTTTACCCCCATGTTTACCCTGGCAGTAAACGGCGGCTGGCGGCAGTACCAGAGCAGCGGCGGTTCCGGTGTGTTTAATTCCGGTGTATATACCGGCCTTACCCTGCACATCACTTTTGAGACCGCGGGGGGAGCGGCGGGCGAAGGGGCCGGCGCGGCGTTTACCCAGGATGAAGGGGTGTACCCGGTCTTTCTTTCGCTTTATCAAAAGAGCCCCGCGGGAACCATCACCATACAGAACAACGAAAACGCGGAGATTCGTGATGTACGGGTCAGCTTCCGGGCATCAGGTTATACGGCCAGCGAATTCCCCTGCGGAACCGTGCCCCTTATCGCCAAAGGCCGGAGCGAGGAACTCCCCCTGTACGCGGATTTTTCCCCGGACCTTTTGCGCTTCACCGACTCCGGGAGGATCCTCGGTGAAGCCGTCATACGCTACCGGTTTTTGGGAAAAGAAAAACAGTCGGTACAGACCGTAACGGTACAGGTGCATAACCGGAATACTTTTCCCGCCCTTGACCCAATGGGCCTGGCGGCTTTTGTGTCCCCCGCTTCACCTGAAGTCCTGGAATACTCAAAACGTATCACCGGGCTTGCCCGGTCCGCCCGGCGGACAGGCTTAAACCAGAATATGCAATTTGCGGTATGGCTCTTTGAAGGGCTGCGGGCCGCGGGTATCCGGCTGGACGACACGCATAACCGGGAAGGGGAAGTACAGTTTCCGGCGGAGACGCTGGGCTTCAGAACGGGAAACCGGACAGACATAGGCCTGCTCTGGGCTGCGGCGCTGGAAGCGGCGGGTATTCCTTCGGCGATTATTCCTTTAGACGGTGATTTTATTATCGCCTATAATTTGGGAATTAAGGAGGCGGCAGCGGAACTGTTGTTCAACGGGCTTGAAACACTGCTGGTGATAGACGGACAGGTGTGGATGCCCCTTTCCATGAACGCCTTCAATGACGGGTTTATCCTGGCATGGGACGGCGCTGTGGACGTGTTGAACCGGGTGTTTGCCGAAGGCATGGAAGTGAATTTTATCATGCCGGAAGACGCCTGGGGGATATATCCGCCCGCGCCTTTGCCCGCCCAGGGGGCGGCTGTCCGGGTCGGAGGTGGAGACCTGGCGAATATCACGGACAGGATTATACAGCAGTACATCAGCCGGGAAATTCAACCCCTGGTACAAAATGTTCAAGAGCAGATAGGGGCCAATCCAACGGCATCTGGCTTGCCGTTGGCAAGCTTGCACAACCGGCTGGGGATACTGCTTGTCAGGGCAGGACGGATCGCGGACGCGAAGGCCGCGTATGAGCAGGCCGCGGACATGGGGTCGGTTCCGGCCATGACCAACCGGGGGAATCTTGCCCTTATCGAAAAAGATTACACCACGGCGGAACGGTGGTTCGTCCTGGCGCTGGCGCGGGAACCGGAAAACGCGGCGGCGGTACAGGGCTTGGAGAAGGTATCCGCATACGGGGACATTCGGTGATGGAACCATTAACACGTTGTGTTACTATCAGATAAAATTAGCGGCGCTTATGCCGTTTTAATTAGGAGTGAAAAATGAAAAAGATGCTATTGGCGGTGATTGTTTTTATGGCAATCGGTGGAGCGGTGTTCGCCCAGTCGTTCACGGTACAAAGTGTATCGGGACGGGTTGAGCGGGAAACAGGCGGCGGCAGGTGGGAAGCGTTAAAAGCCGGAGACGCCCTGACAGGGGAAACGGTGATCCGCACGGGTATTGGCGCGGCGCTGACGCTCGCTTCAGACGGGCGGACTTTTTCCGTCGGGGCGGTACAGACCGGGCAGCTTGCCTCCCTTGCCGGAACCCCGGGCAGTATACGGATTGACGGGCGGGTAATCCAAACCGATACCGGCGCGGTAAGCCGGACTACCGGCAGGGTCAGTACCGCTTCGGCCAGGGCCAGCGACGCCGCGGAAGAAGAGGATATTGCGGCGGAATGAACAAGGGCCGTGGTAAAAAATTCTTTGTTATTCCACTTGTCTGTTTCACACTGACGGCGCCCCTGCTTTTTACCACGGCGGATAACAAAATTTACGACCTCTTTCTGCGCTTCCTGCCCCCGCTCCCGGAAGACGAAAAAGTGTGGGTCCTTACCCTGGACGATGATTCCATAACGTATGCCGGCGGTTTCCCCTTCCGGCGGGAAGTCATGGCCGATGTGGTGCTGCTGCTTAAAGAACTGGGTGTCCGCTCCATCACCTTCGACTTGAACTACCTTGACGAAAGCCCCCAGCGGCTGGACCAGGAATACGCGGGGGAGGTGTTCTCCCGGTATCTGGATGAGGGCTTCGCCGGCATAAACGAAACCGCCGTACAGCTTATCGACAGCTTTGCGGCGGGGAACATCGGCCGGGGAGAGGGTGAAATCTACAAGGATGAATTTATCGCCCTGAACAGGAGGGTCCGCTCTGAACTGGAACAGTCCCTTGAGTATCTGACTCAGGATGTGGATGAATATTTTGCCCGGACCCTGAACTTTACCGGTTGTTCATGGCTCACCCTTACCATGATAGGCAGGAATGATGTGCTTTCCGGCGCGGAGGCGCCTGAACCTGACGAGGCGATGATGGCCCTGCTTGAATCACGGATGGCCCTGAAAAATATCGTGTCCGATAATGACCGGAAGACCCCCGAAATGGCGGGAATTATGCCGTCCATCTACAAACTGCTCCGCCGGGCCGCGGGAGCGGGCTTTGTCAACGCCAATGCCGACCCGGACGGCATCAGGCGGCGGGTCGATCTTCTGGTGAAATACCAGGGAAACTACTACGGGCATTTGGCACTGGTTGGTTTACGGGAACTCCTGGGTAATCCGGCGATTGAAGTTTCCGGTAACGAAATTGTTCTGAAAAACGCGGAAACCGGCGGGCGTGTTCAGGACATCAGGATACCCCGGACGGAAAACGGTTCCATACTGCTCAAGTGGCCGAAAAAATCGTTTTACGATTACCGGCTTATGTCGCTGCTGGAATTGATCCAGCATACGATCATCGAAAAAGTTTTTGCCGAAAATTTGGGCCTTATGGCTTCTTCCGGGTTCTTCACGGTATGGGATGCGGAACAGAACCCCTGGGAACTGTTCAACCTGGCGGAAGTTCCGCGGACCGAAGACGCGGAAACCGAAACCTGGCTTGCCGCGCGAAAAAATTATTTTAAAGCCGCCGGGGATTTTCTTGAGGGGCCTTATGAGGGGCGTATCCTTGAACTTGTCGCGGAAGACGGGGAAACTTCGGCCTATGTCCGGGAACTGTTTCAGGCGGCCCGCGAACAGTTCCGGCGCATGGAGGACATCCGCGTGAGCCATGCCGCCCTTGACGGGGCATTCTGCGTCATCGGCGCGGATGCCACCTCCATGACCGATAACGGCGTTACGCCCTTTGAGGAAAATTACCCCAACGTGGGCACCTACGCGGTGATGGCGAATATGCTCCTCTCACAGGAATTTCTTGACGACGCGCCGGCCTCTGTTTCCCTTGTTCTTGCCCTTGCGGTTTCCCTGGGCATAGCCCTGCTGACAGGCCGCCTTGCCACGGGGCGATCCATCCCCGCGGGCCTCTGCGTCCTGGCGCTTGTAACCGGCCTGTCGCTGCTCGCTTTCCGTGTCACGAAACAGTACGCCGGCCTTGCCCTTCCCCTCGCCTCGTCGGCCCTGACCTTTCTGGCGACGCTGGGGATCAACTTTCTGGGCGCCAGCCGGGAAAAAGCGTTTCTGCACAGTGCCTTTTCCCGCTACCTTTCCCCGTCAATCATCAGCGAACTCATCGCGGATCCTTCAAAACTCAATCTGGGCGGGGAGAAGCGGGAGATGACCGCGGTCTTTACGGACATTCAGGGTTTCTCGGCCATTTCCGAACAACTGGACCCGGCTCATCTGGTGCGGCTCCTCAACCGGTATCTGACCGCCATGAGCGCCATCATCATGGAGAATCTGGGCGTCATTGACAAATACGAAGGGGACGCCATTATCGCTTTTTTCGGCGCGCCGGTGTACCGGGAGGATCACGCGGCCCTGGCCTGCCGGAGCGCCCTGGCCATGAAAGAGGCGGAGCGGGAGCTGAACACCTTTATTGTGGACGAAGGCCTGAGCCCTTCGCCGCTCTTTACCCGGATAGGAATCAACACCGGAGACATGGTGGTGGGCAACATGGGCGCGGAAAACAGGATGGACTACACGATTATGGGCAGCGCGGTCAACCTGGCCTCCAGGCTTGAGGGGGTGAACAAACAGTACCGCACCGGAGGAATCCTGATAAGCGGCTCCACGAAGGAAAAAATCGGGGATGAATTTGTCTGCCGCAGCCTTGACCGGGCGCGGGTGGTGGGGATCAACACCCCGGTGCGGCTCTACGAACTGCTGGGCTCGCGAAGCGCTCCGGATCTGCGGGACGAAATGAACGCCCAACAGGAAAAATATCTTGCGGCCTGGGAAAAAGCTATCGGCCTTTTTGAACACGGCCTTTTTGAAAAAGCTCAAACTATGTTTTCTTCCCTGGCCAAAGCAATGCCCGGGGATAATACGGCACAACTCTACGCGGAACGGTGCCTGAACTATATCGCTTCGCCGCCTGATACCTGGGACGGGATCAACAATTTGACGGAGAAATAGATCATGAAAAAACTGTGCCGGCTCATCGCAGCAACAGTGTTCCTGGCGTCAGCGCGGACGCTCCCGGCGGAACAGGAATTCGCCCTGTCCCTGTTCCCGGCGCTGGAAGTCCCCGCGGGGAAAACGCATTTCGGCCCCGGCGCGGGAGCCGCCGCGGCCCTTGACTGGGCCTTCCTCCCCTTTATGGGCCTCAGCGCGGGGGGCGGCTTTTCAAGCCTTTCCACCGAGGAGGGGAGCAGTTTCTCCCTCTACCGGGGCGGAGCGGGCCCCTTCTTCCGGTGGCGGCCCTTTGACCGCTGGACCTTCCGCGCCGATGTGCGGGCCGGGGTGTACCAGTACCAATGGGGCGAGTACAGCAACACCCGGCTCTTTGCGGGGGGCGGCCTCCGGGCGGAGTTCCACCTCCTGCCCTCCCTCTCCCTCTGCGCCGGCGGGGAGTATGCCCTCCACGCCTTTGCGGACAGCCCCCTCGGCGCCTTCGTCATGACCGCGGGCATCCGGCTGAACCTGTCGGAGATCATGGGGGGAGCGGCGCGGGTCCGGGGCGAAATGACGGAGCAGCAGCGGATATTCCCGGTTTCCTACGCATGGTACCGGGACCATCCCGCGGCTACGGCGCGGATTGTCAATGAGGAGCCGAACACCGTTACCGGGGTGAGCCTTTCGCTTTTTATGGACCGCTACATGGGGCGGCCTGAACAGTTTGCGACGATACCCCGCCTTGCTCCCGGGGAAAGCGTGGAGGTGCCGGTAAAGGCCCTGTTCAACGAGGCGATGCTTTCCTTGACGGAGAACGTCAACGCCAACGGCCAGGCGCTGATCAGCTACCGGAGCCTGGGGGCCCTGAAAGAAACGGGCTTTCCGGTTCAGATGCCGGTGTATCACCGGAACGCCCTGAGCTGGGACGACGACCGGCGGGCCGCCTCCTTTGTGTCGGCCCGGGACCCCGCGGCCCGGCTCTTTGCCCGGTATGTGGCTTCGATTGTGGACAGCATATCCGGCGGCGCCCGTCCCGAAAACAGCCTTCCCCGGAATGTGCGCTACGCCGCGGCCCTCTTTGAGGCCCTTGCGGTTTACGGCATGAACTACGTGATTGACCCCGCCTCCTCCTTTGTGGAGCTTTCGGAAAACGCTTCGGCGGTGGACAGCCTGAACTATCCCTACCAGACCCTCTACTACCGGGGCGGGGATTGCGACGACCTGTCGATTCTGTATTGCGCCCTGCTTGAGGCGCTGGGGGTGGACACGGCGTTTGTCACCATACCGGGGCATATCTACGCCGCGTTCG
>JAIRND010000080.1 GCA_031258225.1 Treponema sp.
AACGCCCGCAACCAGGACGGGGAAACGCCCCTTATCGTGGCGGCCATGAAGGGCCAAAACGATCTTGCCGCCCTGCTTATCGACCACGGGGCGGACCCCAACGCGGTGGACAATCTGCAGCACAGCGCCCTCTACTACGCCGCCGAAGGGGGCTATACGGAAATCACCGAGCGGCTTATCACCGCGGGTGGGGTATGGTAAAGTTCGGTTGAACAACACAAGGTGAAGCGGCTGGGGAGCGGCAGGCCGGCGGCGATCACTTGACTTTTTCCCCCCTTGGCCCTAAACTAGACAAACTTTCCTGCCTGCCCCGCCTGAAAACGGGGAAATGGACATATTTTTTTACCAAGGAGACGCTGAAGTGCCCTGCGGAAGAAAACGCAAGTTGCGCAAAATCGCGACCCATAAGCGCAAGAAGAAGCTTCGGAAAAATAGACACAAGAAGAAGTAAGACCCCGCGGGCCCGCCGCATGTCCGGCAGGCCGCGGTGGTTCGCGGCGTCTCCGCGCCGGCAAAAACGCCGGAAACCGGTGGGACGTTGACAGCCGTTTTTGAAGATCGGGTCCCGGCCCGGTGGGAACGCGGGGCCAAAGGCGGGGTTCTTCAACGACGGCTTCTTTTTTGCTTGGGGCCTTATAAAAAGATGCTGGATTCAGAACCTCTGCTGCCCCGGATCCAGGGACCCGGGGACCTAAAATCCTTAACAATCCCCCAACTTTCCCGCCTGGCGGCTGAGATTCGGGATCATATCATAGCCACCGTCAAAAAAAACGGGGGGCACCTGGCCTCCAATTTGGGGGTTGTGGAGCTTACCATCGCCCTGCACACGGTGTTTGACTCGCCCCGGGACAAGATCGTCTGGGACGTGGGGCACCAGTGCTATGCCCATAAACTCCTTACCGGCCGTTTCGCCTCGTTTCCCACCCTGCGCCGCATGGGGGGCCTTGCCGGTTTTCCCCGGCGCGACGAAAGCCCCCACGACGCCTTTAACACCGGGCACGCCTCCACCTCCGTTTCGGCGGCCCTGGGCTTCCTCGCGGGGGCCCGGATCCTGGGAATTGAGGGTATGGCGGTGGCGGTGATCGGCGACGGGGCCCTGACCGGGGGTATGGCCTACGAAGCCCTGTCCCACGCCGGCCAGTTGGGGCTTCCGCTCGTGGTGATTCTGAACGACAACAAAATGTCCATCGGCCCCAACGTGGGGGGGCTTTCAAAATATTTGAGCCGCCTGTCGCTCAAGGCCAAGTACCAGCTTTTCAGGCGAACCTTTGACGCGGTGGTCCGGCGTATCCCCCTGGCGGGGGAGGCGCTCTACACGGGGATACTCAGAATCAAACGGGCGGTCAAGGCGGTCTTTTACACGGACAATTTCTTTGTGGACCTTGGCTTTGAGTACGTGGGACCCATCGGGGGGCACTGCATACCCGCCCTGCTTCAGGTTTTCCGGGACGTAAGAAAGCTGGGCCGGCCCGTGGTGATCCACGTGATCACCCGGAAGGGCAAGGGCTACGGGGAAGCGGAAGACGATCCGGGGACCTACCACGGGGTTTCCGCCCCGGCGGCCTCGACCGCCTCCATGTTCCCGGAGCCGGGACGGGGCGGGCGGGAAGCGCCGACCTTTACCGAAGCCTTTGGCCGCGCCTTGCTCGAAGCGGCGGAACGGGACCCCAGGGTCGTCGCCGTAACCGCGGCGATGGAACAGGGAACCGGCCTTTCGGCCTTTAAGGCGGCCTTTCCGGACCGGTTTTTTGACGCGGGCATCGCGGAAGAACACGCCCTAACCTTTGCCTGCGCCCTGGCGCTCCGGTCCCTTAAACCCGTGGCGGCGATCTACTCCACGTTTATCCAGCGGGGGCTGGACCAGGTGATCCACGACGCGGCCTTACAACGGCTGCCGCTGATCCTGGCGCTGGACCGTTCCGGCTTTGTGGGGGAGGACGGGGAGACCCACCAGGGCCTCTTTGATATCTGCCTGTTCCGTCCCGTGCCCGGCATACGGATACTCTGCCCCGCCGGCGCCGTGGAACTTGGCCTGATGCTGGATTGGGCCCTTACGGCCCTTCCCGGAGGCCCCGTCGTTATCCGCTACCCCAAGGATCGTGCGCCCGTGGAGATACCCGCCTTTTCGCGGCCCCTCATCGAAGGCAGGGGGGTCTGGGTTCACGGCGGGGGGCGGGCCCCCGTCTGCCTGGCCTTTACCGGCGGACTCTACTCCGAGGTGATGAAGGCGGCGGCCCTGCTGGACGACGCGGGCCTTGACGTGGATTGCTACAACCTGCGCTTTCTCAAACCCGTGGACGAGGCGTATCTGGCGGGGATCCTGGACCGGTACGCCCTTACGGTATTCGTGGAGGAGGGCGTCCGGGAGGGGGGCTTCGGGGAGTACGCCCTGGCCCTGGCCCGGCGCTGGAACTGCCGCGGCAACGTTATGTCCCTGGCCGTTGAGGAAGATTTTGTGGGCCTGGGAACCCGGCGGGAACTGCTCAGGGCGAATCGGCTGGACGGAGCGGGGATTGCGGACTATGCTTTAACCGGTATATCCCTTAATCGCCGCGTGGAAAGGATCGACAATTAAAAAGTGGACTGGTTTCAGCGTTTTGCCTACGTATACGATCTTATCAGACCCATTCTGGATGTGGGGATTCTGGCGTTTCTCCTCTACAAGGCCTACGATTTTTTGGTCAAAACCCAGGCCATGCAGTTGGTCAGAGGGGCCGGCCTCCTTGCCGTGGTCTACGGCGTCGCCTTCCTCTTCCGCCTTACCACGCTGCAGTGGATACTCCAGATACTGGCCCCCGGACTCCTCATCGCCGTCGCCATCGTGTTTCAGCCTGAACTGCGGAAGATCATCATGCGCCTGGGCCAGGGAGACATTTTCCGGCCCGATACCAAACCCCGAATAGGCCAGTTTGAGGCGGTTGTTACCGCTGCGGAGATCCTCTCCCAGGAGCGGCGGGGGGCCCTGGTCGTTTTTTCCCGGAAGATCAACATCAGAAACATCATAGACACCGGTACGCGGATGAACGCCGACATATCCTCCCCCCTGATAGTGGCGGTCTTTGAATTCGACGGACCCCTTCACGACGGCGCGATGATCATCCAGAACGGCCGTATCGCCGCGGCGGGCTGTTTCCTCCCCCTTTCCGAGCAGCAGGGGATACGCAAAAGTTTTGGTACCCGGCACCGGGCCGCGCTGGGAATGTCCGAGCAGTCCGACGCGGTAATTCTGGTGGTTTCGGAGGAAACCGGGGCCATCTCCCTGGCCGTCGATTCCAAGATCTACTACGACCTTTCCATGCTGGAAGTTACCCGCAAGCTAAAGGAATTTCTGGACCGCGGGGCCCGGCGGGAGGCGTTTGCCGTGTCCGATCTGGGGGATCTGAGCCCCGATTCCGGGACGGACCTGAACCAGAATTTTTCCCCCAAGGAGCGGGGTGATGTTTTCATTAAATCCTAAACGAATCTTCCAGACCCTGGCGGAAAACTGGGTGCCCAAGGTTCTTTCGATAGCCCTGGCCCTGACGATCTTCATGATCCACCGCATCAACACGCTGGAAACCCGTTTTTTTTCCACTCCCCTTATCCTGGAACTGCCTTCCCACCTGTGCCCCTCCAGTTCCTATGTCCGGATGATACGGATAACCCTGCGGGGAGACGCGAACAATATTCAGCCCATACAGGATGACGATATCGAGGCCTACATCGATCTTAACGACTACGAGTCCCCGGGGTCCTACCACGTTCCCATCAAGGTCCGCAAGAAAGGCGCCGCCCTGGAGGTAGAACCCCTGGAAATTTCCATGACCCCTGTGGCGATAACCATTGAACTGGACTACAAACAGAGCCGGTATGTTCCGTTGACGGCGAATATCGACGGAACCCCGGAGCCCGGTTTTGATCTGGTGTCCCACACCCTTTCACCGGCCCAGGTGGTCCTGGAGGGGCCCGGCGGCCTCCTGGAAAACGTGCTGGAACTCTACACCGACGTTATCGACCTTAACGGCAGGAACGCCGATTTTTCCGTTACCGTGCCCATCCTGAACCGTGACCCCCTGCTTACCATCCGCGGCAGCGCCATGACCGAATTTAAGGGCTTTATCCATTCGCGGATCGACGTGCGGAATTTCGGTTCCCTCCCCATCACGCTGTTGAATCTTGACGCCGCCTTCCGGGCGGAGCCGGATTTCAGGACAGGAACCGTCCGACTGGAGGGGAGCCGGGGGAATCTGGACGCCTTTTCCCCCCCTCCCGGTTTTCTTACGGTGGACTGCTCGATTATCACCGGGGCGGGCCGTTACACATTGCCGGTCAAGGCCGCGCTTCCCCCCTCCCTCAGCCTGGTCCGCACGGACCCCGAGGAACTGGGGATTACCGTACGCCTCGTGGAAACGGAAGACCGGTGATCGTCGGGATAGGGGTAGACGTGGTCCATGTGAAGCGCATGGCCCGCTGGCATTCCATTCCGGGACTTTTGGATCGTTACTTCCACCCGGAAGAACTCTCCGCCATCCTGGGCAGGGGCGCCGGCGCGGACCTTTCCCTGGCGGCCCGTTTCGCCGCCAAGGAGGCCTTTGGCAAGGCCCTGGGCACGGGCCTGGCGGGCATTGTGCTAAAAGATATCATGGTGAAAAACTGTTTTAACGGCCGGCCGGAGGTACGGGTCTTTGGCACGGCCCGCAGGGCCCTGGAAAAGAGCGGGGCCGTCCGGGTTCACATTTCCCTTACACATGAGCGGGATAACGCCATTGCCATGGTGGTGCTGGAGGGGTGATGATTGCGGAAGAAAAAGAACTCAAGGTATCGTTTTTATCCAAACGGGAATACGAATGTCCGGTCTGCGGGGCAAAATTCCGTAAGGAGGAACTTCTTTCCGGCGGCGGCAGGCTTATCGCCGGCCCCATGACGGATGAACTCCACCGTATCTACGAACCCAGCGTCAAATACGGGGAAATTTTCCCGCTTATCTACCAGGCCACGGTATGCCCCGATTGCTGGTTTGCCTCCATGGAACAGGATTTTGAGGAACTGAACGATGAAGGGGTAGAGGCGGCCCAAAAAGACCGGGATGGCCGCGTTGAAGACGCCATGCGCCTGTGCCGGTCGGTGGATTTTTCATCCCCCCGGGATCTGGCGGAGGGGGCGGTTTCCCAGTACCTGGTACTGCGCTGTTACCAGTACTACGATAAAAATTTCAGCCCCACCGTCAAGCAGGGTCTCGCGGCCCTGCGGGCCGCCTGGCTTTTCGATGACCTGGACAAAAAATCCCCCCGGCGGCACTACGACTGGCTGGCCCTGCTGTTCCGGCGGAAAGCGCAGTTTTTGTACAATGAGGCTATCCGGCTGGAACAGAGCGGCAGGGAAAACCTTTCAGCGATGAAGGTTTTCGGTCCCGATACGGATAAAAACTACGCCTACGAAGGGGTCCTTTACCTCTGCGCCTACCTGCGCTACAAATTCGGCCCCAGCGATCCCGAACAGCGCAAATATTCCCTGGAAGACGCCCGCAGAACCATTGCCAAGATCTTTGGCATGGGAAAATCTTCCAAGGACAAGCCGGGCCCCCTTCTGGACCATGCCCGGCAGGTCTACGACGCCATCAACCGGGAACTTAACGAACGTGACGCGTGAGTCCCCCGCCGCCCGCAACATCAGACTCCTTATCGCCTATGACGGCACGGATTTTTCCGGCTGGCAGCGGCAGGACGGCGCGCGGACGGTCCAGGGCGTTCTTGAGGCTGCCCTTGAAACGATGCACGGCCGCGGGACGCCGCTTACCGGGGCCGGCCGTACCGACGCGGGAGTCCACGCCGCCGGGCAGGTGGCGAATTTCTATACATCCATCGGGAGTATCCCCGCCGGGCGTTTTGTCCCCGCCCTGAACGGCCTTCTGCCCCAGGACCTGCGGATACTGGAGGCCCGTGAAACCCGCCGGGACTTCCACGCCCGTTTTGACGCCCGTTCCCGAACCTACCGCTACCACCTTATCCCCGGCCGGCCCGCCCTGCCCCATGAACTGCGCTACGCCCTGCCTCTCCACCGCCGCCCCCGGATTGCGCGGCTCAACGACTACGGCCGCCTGCTCCTGGGGGAGCGGGACTATTCCCTGTTTGCCGGCCGCGGGGACTCAAGTGAATCCCGGTTTCGCTATATCTCCCGCTGCCTCTTCTTTGTCCGGGGCGATACGCTGGTTTTTGAGATCAGCGCCAACGCCTTTTTGTGGAAGATGGTCCGTTCCATCCTGGGGACCCTGCTGTTTTTTGAGGAACAGGACCTGGAGCCCCGGGCCCTCCTCGCGGCCCTTGAAAGCGGGGATCGCCGCCTTGCCGGTCCTACCCTGCCGGGGCGGGGCCTTTTCCTGTGGAACATCGAGTACTACCGGGATTGACTCCGCCGGACTGGCGGTGATCGACGCCGCGGCGCATAGTTCTTTCCTCTCTTGACTTATTTTTCACGCTATGGTAGTTTATTATCATATTTTCGTAACGGAGACCAATTTTGGTGAATATTCGCCATCCAGGAGCTATGTTCCCCTTCGTTTGGAAAGCGTGGGTCTCTGCCGCGCGTGCCGGACACGCCGCGGTTAAATTTGCCGCCATCGCGGACAGGAGAGGGTATGTCCATGCCGCAAGGGTGAATGTTGTCCCCCCCCCCCCCCCGGCCCGGGGGGCCGCCCGGGGGGGGGGGGGGGGGGGGTGGTGTGGGGTGGGGGGGGTGTGGTTTTGA
>JAIRND010000098.1 GCA_031258225.1 Treponema sp.
AGCAAAGGCGGATTCTACAAGCGTTTTTCCGCCGGGCTATCCCCGTCCCTGCCGGATCAGGGGGAAGGTTAAGGTCAGGACAAGGCACGTATCAACGTGAACTATCCACAGGTTGAATATTGACTGCGTACTAGTAGCCAGGCACGGGACTTTAGCGGTCGATCACCGCCCTGATGTCCCGGCTGATAGCCTCAAGTTTACGGGCGGCCTCCGCCCGGGCGGCCGGAAGGCCGCCGGCCCCCACGGGGGCGCAGCAGGTGGCGTAGAACTTGATCTTCGGCTCGGTGCCGCTGGGCCGGGCGCTTACAACCGTGCCGTCGTTCAGGTAGAACTGCAGCACGTCGCTTGGGGGCAGGTTGAAGGGGGCCCCTTTCCGGGGTTCCCCCTTCCGGGTCCCGCCTCCGGCCTGGGGGTAGAGCCACAGGCCGGCTTTGATGTCCCGGACCTTTTCCACGGCGATGCCCCCCAGAACCGCGGGGGGCGTGTTCCGGTAGTCCTCCATGATGCCCGCCATGATGGCCGGTCCTTCCGGCCCCTCGAAGTACTTGGATAGTCCGAACTCCTGCCAGTAACCGTCGCGAATGTAGAGTTCTTCCAGCCGCTCAAGGAGGCTCTTGTCCTGGGCGCGCCAGTACAGGGTCATCTCCGCGGTCAGCGCCGCCGCGGAAATCCCGTCCTTATCGCGGACCTCGTTTTCCACCAGATAGCCGTAGCTTTCCTCGGTACCAAAGACGATTCGTTTGCGCAGTTCCCCCGTGTCGCAGCGGCGCATAAGGTCCGCGATCCATTTGAAGCCCGTAAGGCACTCAAGACATTCGGCGCCGTAGGAGGCGGCCACCCGGGCCTGCATGCCGGTGGTAACGATGGAGTTCACCATAGCCGCGTTTGCCGGAAACTTCCCCAGCTCCTTGAGGGAGAGGAAGATGTAGTCCGCCAGAAGGACGCCCATCTGGTTCCCCGTAATAAGGGTGTACTCCTCGCCCCTGGGCTTTCCCCCGCTGGGAACCGCGATGCCGAAACGGTCCGCGTCCGGGTCCGTGGCCATGATCACGTCGGCCTTTTCCGCCTTGCCAAGATCGATGGCCATTTTAAGCGCCGGAGCCTCCTCGGGGTTGGGGAATTCCACGGTGGGAAAATCCCCGTTGCCCTCCCGCTGCTCCGGCACGGTAATTACCCGGAGGCCCAGATCCCCCAGCACCTTTTCCACATGCATGGCCCCGGTGCCGTGAAGCGGGGTGTAGACGATTGTTACCTCCGCCGCCCTGTCCCTGATAAGCTGGGGCCGGAACAGAGCGGCCTTTACCATTGCCTGGTAGGGTTCGTCCACTTCCCTGTCGATGATCCTGAGCAGACCCTTGTCCAGGGCCTCCTCCCGGTCCATCTCGTTGATCGTCGTTACCCTGTTGACCTCCTCGATGATCCCCGCGTCGTGGGGGGGGATAACCTGGGAACCGTCGTTCCAGTAGGCCTTGTATCCATTGTACCTGGGGGGGTTATGACTCGCGGTTACGACCGCGCCGGTATCGCAGCCCAGGCTGCGGATGGCAAAGGAGAGTTCCGGGGTGGGGCGCATACCGGAAAACAGGTAGGCCCTGATCCCGTTGGCGGCGAAGATCAGCGCGGCGGCTTCCGCGAATTCCGCTGAGTAATGGCGGCTGTCGTAGGCCAGCGCCGCGGAAAGGGCCCCGGTCCGGGCCTTGTGGGGAAAGGTTTTGATCAGGTAGGTGGCAAGGCCCTGGGTGGCGCTTTTTACCACCAGGGTGTTCATGCGGTTGTAGCCCCCGCCGATAAGGCCCCGCAGGCCCCCGGTTCCGAATTCCAAATTCCGGTAAAATCTGTCTTCCAGTTCCCCAAGGGCCGCCCGGCCCTGTTCACCGCCCCGGGAGGAATCCTCCAGGAGCCGCTCCACCTCCGCGCGGAATCCCGAATCCCGCTCCCTGGCGGTATAGTCTTTTGCCCGTTCAACGATAACGTTTTTATCCATACGCTTATTATGAACGAAAGCGCGAAAAACGCAAAGGCGCGTTGGGGCATCAATATCAAAAAAAATCATAATTCTGACACAATCCGGGGGTATGCTTGTGCCGTAGATAAACTTTACGCGGGGGGAAATTCCGGCATGCAGGCGGATGTAAAATCAGGTTCGTTCCGTATCGGCGGCATGACCTGTGTAAACTGCCAAACCAGGATCGAGCGGGAACTGAAAGCCGCGCCGGGTGTCGCGGACGCGTCGGTAAATTTTAACACAGGATCGGCTACCGTCAGCTACGACGCCTCGATTATCACGTTCGACCAGATTACGGCGCTTGTGGAGAAGCTGGATTACCGGGTGCTGGACGCCGGCAGGCCCCGGAGTCTCCGTTCGACCCTGGAGCCCGCGGTGATACTCATCGTAATCTTTGCCCTGTACGCGCTCACACGGGGGCTGGGTCCCGGCGGCCTTGCCTCGGCGTTTCCGCTGGCCCAGGCGGGGATGGGCTGGGGGATGCTGGTTGTCATCGGCCTTGTTACCTCGGTTCACTGTGTGGCCATGTGCGGGGGAATTAACCTTTCCCAGTGTATCGCCTCCCCCTCCGCGCCCCCGGCGGGCGGGCCGCGTCCCCGGCGGGCGCCGTGGCCCCGGCGGGCGCTGCGGTCCCAGCGGGCGCCGTGGCCCCGGCAGGCGCTGCGGTCCCCGATCCTCTACAACGCCGGACGGCTTGTTTCCTACACGGCGGCGGGCGTCCTGGTTGGGGCCCTGGGTTCGGTGATAAGCGTGTCGGGGCGGTTTCAGGGCGCGGTTCAACTGATCGCCGGACTCTTCATGGTGATCATGGGGATCAACATGCTCGGCCTCTTTCCGGCCCTGCGCCGTCTCTCCCCGCGCCTCCCCGCCAAACTCAGGCTAAGTCCGGCCCTTGCCGGAAGGGGGCGGGCGGGCAGGAAGCCGTTGCTTGCCGGCCTTCTCAACGGACTTATGCCCTGCGGTCCCCTGCAGGCCATGCAGCTCTACGCCCTGTCCACGGGGAGCCCGCTGACCGGGGGGCTGTCCATGTTCCTGTTCGGCGCGGGAACCGTACCGCTGATGTTCGGCATCGGGGCTCTGGGTTCGTTCCTGAGCGGCGCGGCCAGGGGGCCGGTGTTTACGCGCCGGGTTGTACAGGCCGGGGCGGTTCTTATAACGGTCATGGGCATGACGATGTTCGGTTACGGTGTTAACCTGTCCGGTTTCGGCGGAACCGGTGGTACCGGCGGGGCCGTGCCGGCGGTCTCAAGTCCCGCAGCGGGAACCCCGCTCAGGATCGAACAGGGCGTCCAGATCGTCAACTCCACGCTGAGTCCCGGCCGGTACCCGGCGATTACCGTGCGGCAGGGGGTCCCGGTACGGTGGATAATCAACGCGCCGGCGGGGAGCATCAACGGCTGCAACAACAGCATGATCATCAGGGAATACAGGCTTGAACACCATTTTACCTCCGGCGAAAACATCGTCGAATTTACCCCTGAGAGGACCGGTACCTTTACCTACACGTGCTGGATGGGGATGATCCGCGGTTCCATCACCGTGGTGGCCGCGCCTGAGGACGCGGACGTGGACACGGTCGAGGCCGAAGCCGAAGCGGACGGGCAGGGCGGCGGGGAGCCCGTTCCGGCGGGTGTGAGTATCCCCACGGACACGCTCGCGGTGGCGGTGATTCGCGCGGACGGGTATCAGAGCGCGGAGATCGGCCTGCTTGACGACGGTATTGAACCGGCCGTCATCGTGTTCCGGCGTTCGGTCCCGGCCCTGTGGATCATCGGGAACAACTCCCTTGATCCGGGAAACAGCCGTCTTATCTTCCCCGCCTATCGCGCGCGTGTGGATATGGAACAGGGGGAAAACATCATCAGGTTTATGCCCACGGACGATTTTGATTTTTCCACCGCCGACAACGTGTTTTACGGTTACGTGAAAGTGGTGGACGACCTTGACGGCCTTGACATCGAGGCCATAAAGTCGGAGGTTTCGGAACACGAAACCCTGCGATACCCGGACACGTATTTTGAACGGGGCTACGCGGAACAGTAACCGCGCCCGGCAAGGACAACGGGCGTATGCCCGGAGGAGGCAGCGAACATGAAAACGAACATGACAAGGAACACGACAGGGGGCCGGGGGCGGTTACGCGGCTTGCTGCTGTTCGCGGCGATGCTGTGCGCGTCCGCCGTCTTCGCCCAGCAAAACATGGTAAAATCCCCCATTGCCGATCAGGACCTGGTTATCCGTTTATCGGAACTGACGGAAAACGCGATCTTCTATCCGGTCGATATCGAGGGGACCCGGCTTGAGATTCTGGCGGTAAGGGCCCCCGACGGAACGGCGCGCACGGCCTTTAACACCTGCCAGGTGTGTTACTCATCGGGCCAGGGTTTCTACAAACAGCAGGGAACCGTGCTGGTCTGTCAGAACTGCGGCACCCGTTTCCGCATGAGCCAGGTGGGGCTGCGCTCCGGGGGCTGTAACCCGGTCCCCATTCCCGACGCCAACAAAACCGTAACCGGTACGACCATCACGATTCCGCGTGATTTCCTGAAAGAGGCTACGATCATTTTTGCCAGATGGAAAAGGACCTGAACCATGCAAAGCTATACGTTAACGTTTGGCGGGATGACCTGCGCGGCCTGTGTCCGCCGTGTTGAAAAGGCCATAGACGGGCTTGATGGCGTTGAAAGCGCCTCCGTGAACCTTGCCACCGAGCGGGCCACCGTAACCTACGATCCCGCGCGGATCAGAGTCCCGGCCATCAAAGAGGCCGTTGAGAAAGCCGGGTATAAGGCCCTGGACCTGTCAAAGGGCGCGGACACGGACAGACTGCGCAAGGAAAAGGAGATACGGACGCTCAAAATCAAGTTCGTTATCGCCGCTTCCCTGGGCCTCCCCCTGCTCTACATCGCCATGGCCCCCATGATCAAGGGGCTTGCCCTGCCGTTTCCCAGGGCCCTGGCCCCCATGAATTACCCCCTTGTCTACGCGCTTGCGGAACTGATCCTCGTCATCCCCATTATGGCGGCGGGGTACCGGTTCTACACGGTGGGTTTCAAAAACCTCCTCCACCGCAGCCCCAATATGGACAGCCTTATCGCAGTCGGCACCTCCGCGGCGTTTATCTACAGCGCCGTTAACATCTGGCAAATTTACCGGGGCAATTTCCACGCCGTAGAATCACTGTACTTTGAAACCGCCGGGGTTATCATCGCGCTGATACTGTTGGGGAAGACACTGGAAGCCATATCAAAGGGCCGTACCGGCGAGGCCATTAAACGGCTTATGGGTCTGGCGCCGAAAACGGCGACCATTATCGTAACCGGCGCGTCAGGTGAACCTGAGGAGAAGGAAATCCCCATCGACGAAGTGGTTCCCGGCGACATTGTGCTTGTAAAACCGGGCGCGAAGATCCCCGTGGACGGCGTTGTAACCCAGGGCAACAGTTCCATTGACGAGTCCATGCTTACCGGGGAAAGCATGCCCGTGGACAAGAAGCCCGGCGACCCGGTGTACGGCGCCACCATCAACGCCAACGGCCTTATCCGCTTCAGGGCGACCAAAGTCGGCAGCGATACCGCGCTGGCCCAGATCATCCGCCTTGTCGAAGACGCCCAAAGTTCCAAGGCCCCCATCGCCCAACTGGCGGATGTTGTCTCCGGCTACTTTGTCCCCATTGTCTGCGCCATCGCGCTCGCGGCCGGCATTGCCTGGTTCGCCGCCGCCCAGGCCGGCTTTGGGCCCCCCGATAAAACGCCCCTGGAGTTCTCCCTTACCATCTTCATCTCCGTCCTCGTCATTGCCTGCCCCTGCGCCCTGGGCCTTGCCACACCCACGGCAATCATGGTGGGAACCGGCAAGGGCGCGGAAAATGGCATCCTTATCAAAAGCGGGGAGGCCCTGGAGATTGCCCACAGAATCACTACGATTGTGTTTGACAAGACCGGGACCCTTACCGAGGGAAAACCGGAAGTTACCGATATTGTTGTTGCCGGGGACGGCTTCCCCGGTTCCGCAAGCCCCGAAGATCTTCTGCTCCAAATCGCCGCCTCCGCCGAACAGGGTTCCGAACACCCGCTTGGGCAGGCCATTGTCCGCGGCGCCCGCGGCAGAGGACTGGACTTGTTCAGCGCCGGCAGCTTTCTTGCCATAACCGGACAGGGCATCGAGGTGGAACTGGCCGGCGCCCGGCCCCGCCGCGTTCTGGCCGGAAACAGGAAACTCATGGACGAGCGCGGCATAGCCCTTACGGAACTGGAAGCGGCAAGCGACCGCCTGGCGGAGGAGGGAAAGACCCCCATGTACATCGCCGTTGATTCACGACTGGCGGGGATCATCGCCGTGGCCGATGTGCTGAAACAGAGCGGCAGGGAGGCCGTCGATTCCCTTCACAACATGGGGATAGAGGTTGTCATGATCACCGGGGACAACAAGAAAACCGCGGCCGCCATTGCCCGGCAGGCGGGGATCGACCGCGTGGTGTCGGAGGTGCTGCCCCAGGACAAGGTAGCGGAGGTGAAAAAACTGCAAGAATCCGGAGAACCGGCGCGTGGGGGCCGCAAGGCAAACCACCCGCGGCGCTTTGTGGCGATGGTAGGGGACGGCATCAACGACGCGCCCGCGCTGGTCCAGGCGGACATCGGCATCGCCATTGGAAGCGGCACCGATGTGGCGATGGAGTCGGCGGACATTGTGCTTATGCGCGGCGATCTTATGGATGTTCCCACGGCCATTGATCTGAGCAGGCGGACAATACGCGTCATCAAGCAGAACCTGTTCTGGGCCTTTGGCTATAACACGCTGGGCATCCCCATAGCCGCCGGCCTCCTCTACCTGCTGGGCGGATCGCTCCTCAACCCCATATTCGCCGCCGCCGCCATGAGCATGAGTTCCGTCTCCGTACTGACCAACGCCCTGCGCCTTAAACGCTTTAAGCCGGCGCGGAGGCTGGCCGGCCTGTGCGCCTTCCTCGCCCTTACGGCGCTTTCCTGCGGGCAACTCGACGTGGTGGGAAGCGGATCGGTGGCATCGTTTGAAAAGGTTCTGGAACAGCGGGGGGAGGCTGTGTTGCGGGACGACGCGAACGGCGGCTGGTCCCTTACGGCCCCCGACAACAGCACCCGTTTCATCTGGAGCCGGAACTTCGCGGAAAGCCCCCGCTACGACCTTATGATCGAATTCGACGCCGCCCCGTTTATCAGGGCCGGCCTGGATCCCCGCAAGCTGCCGGAAAACTTCCTGTTCAGCGAAGGCAGGCTTACGGTGGGAACAAAACTTGACGGTGAAACCCCACGCTACCGGGGAGAGGCCCTTGCCTCCGAGCCAAGCCCCCTTGCCTCTTATGAACAGATTGTGAACCTTAAACGGGACACCGTCGGCTATCACATGGCCATGGACCACTACAGCGTAAGCCTTGGGGACGGCAACATGTTCGAGTGGGCCAAAGACATGGCCGCCAACGATAAGGACCTTGTCTTCGTCCTTAACCCCGAACCGTTTATCAGGGCGGGGACCGATCCCGCCGGCATAGAGGGCTGGACCTTCACCAAAGTTCCCGTTGACGATGAAAACGGCAGACCTGTGGAACTGGACAAGATTCTTAAACCCTTTGATTTGATGTAAGGAAGTGTATGATGACATCCCAGGTACAGATCGTTATGCCGGCCCACGTGAACGGGGTAAACCGGCTGTTCGGCGGCCAACTGATGGCGTGGATAGATATGGTGGCCGCGGTGGCGGCACGCCGGCATACACACCGGCATGTCGTAACCGCCGCGGTAGACAACCTTAGGTTTTGGGGACCGGCGTTCCTTGACGAAACGGTACGGCTGGACGCCACCGTAACCTGGACGGGGAAGACGAGTCTTGAAGTGCGGGTTGACAGCGTTGTGGAGAGTCTTGACGGGGCGGAACGCATGATAAACCGGGCCTACCTGGTGTTCGTGGCCCTTGACGGGGACGGCAAGCCCGCCCCGGTGATCCCCCTTGTCCCCGCCACGGAGGAGGCCAGGGACGAATGGACCAGGGCGGAAGAACGGAGGAAGATACGCCTGAGTCAGAAAGCCAGGGACGCGGCGCCCTGATGCGGGCCCTGCCGCCCGTACCCCCACAGTTGTGCTGTTATTGCCTGGTCAGCCAATAT
>JAIRND010000124.1 GCA_031258225.1 Treponema sp.
ATCTGCAGCAGCACCCCGCAGCCGTCGCCGGTTTTGTTATCCGCGCTCTCGGCCCCCCGGTGTTCCATCCGTTCCAGGACTTCCAGACCCCGTTTTATGATGTCGTAGGACCTGCGCCCTTTGATATTGGCAACAAAACCAATACCGCAGGAATCGCGCTCATCTTCTTTCCGGTATAAACCCGGTCCTTGATTACCGGGGCCGCGCTGGTCAGCCCCCTCCCCATGATCGCGCATGGCCGATACCTCTCCTTTGTTGTAATTCTCCCCATTATGCCCAAAACAACCGCTCATTCGCAAGGCGGACAGCTTAATAGGGCGCGGACCCTTTTTGACCGATCCACGGCAAAAAAATGCCGCCGTTGAAACTCAACGGCGGCGCGGAGGAAGAAGAGAAAGAAGCTTTCTACATCTAACAAAACGCCGGACCACCACAATGGTTACACCAAATTTATGGCAGCCGGCGATTTTTGGCAGGGCCAGCGTCGCCGGGCTGGCGGACGGAAAACCGGGCCATGCCGGTTTTACAGGTTGAACACCAGCTTCGCGATGGAGAAATACACCACCAATGACGCGCCGTCAACAATCGTCGTGATAAGCGGCGCGGCCATTATCGCCGGATCGATCTTCAGTTTTTTGGCAAGCATCGGCAGCATACAGCCCACGCTTTTGGCCATCAGTATCGTACAAAACAGGCTGACGGTAACGGCAGCGGACAGGAGCAGGTCCCTGCCGTTCATCAGATAGATGCGGATAAAATTAACCAGCCCCAGCGCAATGCCGCACAGGGTTCCTATGCGTACCTCCCTCCATATAACCTTGATGATATCCTTGAGGGCGATTTCCCCTACCGCCATGCCGCGGATGATCAGGGTTGACGACTGGGAACCCGCGTTGCCGCCGGTATCCATGAGCATGGGGATAAACGCAACCAAAACCGGCAGGACGGCCAGGGACTGTTCAAAGCTCGATATGACCCCGCCGGTAACGGTGGCCGACAGCATTAAAACCAGGAGCCAGATGATACGGTTCCTTGCCAGCCTGATAATGCTTGTTTTTAGATAGGGCTCGCCGGAAGGGTTAAGGGCGCCCATCTTCTCAAAGTCCTCGGTATTTTCCTCCTCAATAACCTCCACAATATCGTCAATCGTAATAATACCGACAAGCCGTTTTTCCTTGTCCACAACCGGCATCGCAAGAAGGTCGTACTTTTTGAACAGGGCAGCAACGGCTTCCTGGTCATCGGTCGTATAGGCAAACACCATGTTCGTGTCCATAATATCGCCTATTTTGTCCTGCGGACGGGCAAGCATAAGCGTTTTTGCCGACACTACGCCCACCAGCAGCCTGTCCCAGCGCATGACATAACAGGTATAGATAGTTTCCTTGTTAAGCCCGGTCTTTCTGATAACATCAAAGGCTTCCTGCACGGTGGCGTTTGCCAGAAGATCGATGTACTCTGTAGTCATAATACTGCCGGCGGAGTCGTCGGGGTACTGCAGCAACTGGTTGATGGTTTTCCGCTTTTCGTTCTGGACATTCTGGAGTACCCGTTTCACCACATTGGCCGGCATCTCCTCAATAAAATCAACCACGTCATCGACAAAAAGGCCGTTCATTATTTCCCCAAGTTCCGTGTCCGTCAGGCTTTCCACGGTAAGCTGCTGCTGATCGGCGTCCATGTGGGCAAACACGTCGGCGGCGGTGCTTTTGGGCAGGATTCTAAAAAGCTGTACAATTTTTTCCCTGTCCAAATTTTCAAAAATTTCGGCAATGTCAACCGTGTTCATTTGCGGCCGCGAAAAAATATTTTTTACCTTCGCCATGTCGATGGAACCGGCATGGATCATTTCGAGAATTTCGTCTTTCATAATGGTATCCTCCACAAATTACCGGCGGGACAAGCCGCCGGGGCAGGGTACGTTACCGGCAGCGCAAAAAACTACCGGTACAACAGGCTGCCAGAGGACACAAAACAATGATTTGTTACGGCAAAAAACGGACAGACAGTTTATATAAGCCCGCGGTACTGTTCATACTACCGTAAGGGTCACTGTCCGTGTCGCCGGATTTACGCGAGCCCAATATAAACCTCCTTTGCCGGAATTTTACCGCCTGATGGCCGAAAGCCCGCTTAAAGCCAGGCTCAATTCAATTTATGGTGTTTCATATACGTTTGTCAAGGGTGCCTGGCAGGGTGTCCGGCACAAAACGGACGCAATGCCTGGCACAAAATCTGGGGATGCGCCTATAAAACTGCTATGCGTTCCTGCCGGCCGGGGGTTTCAGGAAGGTTCGCAGGACGGCGCAGACCTCATCAAAATCCAGGGGTTTCCCCAGGTGGTCGTTCATGCCCGCCGCCAGGCAGCGTTCAATATCCTCTTTGAAAACATTGGCGGTCATGGCGATGATGGGCACCCCCCGGGGGAATTTTTTAAAGTGTTCCGCCGCCGCGCCGGACGGGCCGGCACGCAGTTCCTCCTCCCTGGCGCGGATAAGGCGGGTGGCCTCGTAGCCGTCTACCTCCGGCATGTGAATATCCATAAAAATCAGGTCGTAGGCGTCCGGGTTGGCGGCGAATTTGTCGCGGGCCATCCGGCCGTCTTCCGCCTCGTCAATTTCCAGGCCCAGGGGTTCCAGAATTGCCGCTACGATTTCCCGGTTTATCTCCACATCCTCCGCCAGAAGGATCCGGCAGCCGGAAAAATTGTCCGCGGTTCTGTCCCGCTCCGGCCGCGTCCGGGCCGTTCCTTCCCCGGTCCGGGCGGCCAACTGCCCGGTGGAGAGCCCCGCCCGGATGGTAAAAACAAACGAGGCCCCCCTGCCAAGTTCGCTTTCCACGCGGATTTCCCCGGCCATCATCTCCACAATCCGCTTGCTGATGGCCAAACCAAGCCCCGTTCCCCCAAAACGGCGGGAGATGCTGGAATCCAACTGGGCAAACGCCTGGAAAAGCCCGGACTGCTGCTCCCTGGCAATGCCGATTCCCGTATCGGTTACGGAGAATTCCAGCACACAGATTCCCCCGCATTCCGCCGGGTATTTATCCGCCGCGTCCGCAGGAACGGATTCTTCCAGGGACTTTAGCCCGGCACACAGGGTAATGGTCCCGTCATCGGGGGTGAATTTGACCGCGTTGGTCAGCAGGTTGGTAAGCACCTGGCTAAGCCGCTGCTCATCACAGATTATTCTGCGGGGCACGCGCTGATCGATGTTAAGGACAAGGTGCTGCCTTTTTTCCGCAAAACGCTGGTCAAGGACGCCAAGCACGCGGCCAACCATCGCCTCAACATCGAATTCCGTGTAGGACAGTTCCAGCTTGTCCGCCTCAATCTTGGACATATCAAGAACATCGTTGATAAGGGCCAACAGGTGGGTGGATGCGCCTTCTATTCTGTTAAAACAGTAATCCTTTCGTTCATGATCCGCCGCGGTCTTGCCGATGGAGGCCATGCCGATAATGGCGTTTAGGGGGGTGCGTATCTCGTGGGACATGGTGGCAAGGAAATTGGATTTGGCGCGGTTTGCCTGTTCCGCCTTTTCTTTTGCCGCCAAAATATCGGTTAAATCCTGAAAAATGGCAAAGGCCCCCTGGAACAAACCGGCGTCATCAAACATGGGGCTAAAGTGTATCCGGTAGTTCCGCGCCTCTCCGTCGGCGCAGGTTATGACATCGTCGTAGACATAGTGTGTTTTTTCACTCTGCTCAAACATGGCGCGTACCCGCTCCATCTTGTCTTCCCCGGTAAAACGGGCAAAGATGTCCCGGTAGTTCTGCTTTCGTATGGCATCAACACCGGGAATATTAAAGCGCCTGAGAAATATATCGGCACAGTAGGCCAGGCTGCCATCTTTGCCGAACAGAAGTATAATATCCTGACTGTTGACGCATACCATGTTCATGTAGCTGTCCTGCCGGGCAAGCCAGCGGTCTTTGATGGAACGGACATACTCGTAGATCGCGGTCAGGATCATGATAAACAGGTACAGGCCGCCGATAAGGACGGCATCGGCAGCATCATAGTGAAAAACAGGGGAGGCGGGGAAAAATAACCTGACAAGGGTGATCATAAAAAGAACCGCGGCGGGCACAAAACCCCAGGGCAGGCCAAGGGTAAAGATCGACATAACCGGATAGGAAACAATCCAGAGGATCGAAAAGATCCGTGTTTCGTTTCTCTCAAACAGCATAAGGCCGCAAAAGACGCCATATATGGCGGTAAGGACCAGACCGCCAACGATGAAGGGAAGTTCCGTCCACAGGAGCAGGAGGTTGACGATGATCAAAAAACCGATGATAAGCCGCAGGAGGCCCTGATCAACAAGGGAGGTACGCATATCCGCGGCGCCCATTGAAATAATTACTACAGAGGCGAACCCATAGATAATATTCAGAACGATAAGGCGGATTGTCCCGTCAAGTCCCCGTTCCTGGTCAAGACCAGTATATTTTCCGCTGGTGGCAATCAGGAACAGCCGATCTTTCAGGCTCATGGGCTATCCCCTGCCGCCCCGTTTACCTGATTTTTTGAAAAGAATTTTGCCAGGCAGGACAGGCCCACCAGCACGCCCAATACCAGAAGGGCCAGGGCAATACACAACTGAACGCCGTCCACCCCCGGCTTAAAACCGCCCTCCAGCAAGAGGCCGATCTTCGTTCCCGCGGTTATGGCAAGGGAAGAATAGGTAACGGCCAGCATGACAAACGTGGGAACGACAAGCGCCGTGATGCCGCGGCGGCTTTTCCTGATAAACAGGACGCAGGCCATAAGGGTAAGGGCCGCCAGAAGCTGATTCGCCGCGCCAAAAAGGACCCAGATGTTCCGGTAACCCAGAATTGCCAGCAGGTAAGCCGGCGCCAGGGTACAAAGGGCGGATACGGGCTTGGCGGCCATGAAGCGCCGCAGGGCCGGCAGGAACGGCTTCCCGGACGGCCCGGCGTTGTGGGGGGCTTCCACGGTTTCGCCGCCAAAGAGTTCCTGAAAGGAAAGCCTTCCCAGCCGCGACACCGTATCCAGAGTGGTAAGCACAAACGAGGAAACCGCCAGGGACACGATAGAAAAGGAAACCTCGTCGGGAAGCCCCAACTGGCGGAGAAACCCGGAAACCGCGGTGGCAAAAACAACCGGCGGCGTTCCCTGGGGCAGAACCCCGCCCCGGGCCAGGGAACCTACGGCAATCAGGGCCAGAATGGCAACCAGGGTTTCCAGCAGCATGGCCCCGTAGGAAATGGGGAGCATGTACCGCTCGTTGTCGATCTGCTTTGACACGGTCCCGGTTACCACCAGACTGTGAAACCCGGAAATGGCCCCACAGGCAATCGTAATAAAGAGGCTGGGAAACAACAGATTCCCGTCTACGTTAAAACCCGTAAAGGGGGGAATGGAAATTTCCGGACGGGTAGAAACAACGCCGATAAAGGCCGCCAGGATCAGGGCGACAAGCAAAAATGAGTTAAGGTAATTCCGGGGCTGGCCCAGGGACCACACGGGAACCACGGAGGCGATGAAGATATACCCGAACACCACGGGCAGCCAGATCCCCTTGGGCAGGAAAATGGGGAAAAACAGCCCCAGGACAATGCAGAGGATAAGCAGGTCCACCGCGATAATCCCGCTTGCCAGGCCCGAAGTTTTTTTCCGGTAGACCAGGAAACCAAGGCCCACCGCCGCGGCGATAAAGAGCATGGAGGCGCTGGCTACCTGGGCGTTGGTCTTGACCGGTCCGCCGCCGGAATCAAAACCCGCAAAGGTACCGGCCACAATATCGGCAAAGGCCCCGATGATCAGGATCGAAAAAAACCAGACAAACACAAGGAACAGGCGTTTCCCGGTTTTGCCCACGTAAAGTTCGATTATGGAACCAATGGATTTACCCTTGTTCCGTACCGATGTGTAGAGGGCGGCAAAGTCATGAACCGCGCCAAAAAATATTCCCCCCAGGAGCAGCCAGAGAAGTACCGGAACCCAGCCGAACATGGCGGCAATGATGGGGCCGTTGATGGGACCCGCGCCGGCAATTGAGGCAAATTCATGACCAAAAACCACCGAGGGGGAACTTGGCACGTATTCCATGCCATCCTCAAGTTCCCGCGCCGGGGTCTTTCTTGCGGGGTCCACGCCCCAGCAGCGGGCCAAACGACCGCCATAGAGGACATAGGCCAGGACAAGGACAGTTATTGACAGAACCAACAGAACAAGACCGTTCATCACGTTGAAAATGCTACAACGATCCCCGAAAAATTAGTAGCGGTTATCGAATATCCTGGTGGACTTTTTTTCACTCCGGGGAAGTTCTCCCATACCAACGGCCTTGGGCCTGGGGGTAATGCCGATTCGCTCCTTAAAAGATTCTTCCACGATTTTTTCAAGATTTTTCCGCTCCTCCGCCCCGCAAAGGGGGGTCTCAAACAGGAGATTGAGTATATCCCGGCCATTGAGGTGATCGATCTGTATCTGGTACTCACTGGACACATCGGGAACGGCGGCCAGGAACTCATCGATTTTTCCGGGGTAGATCATGACCCCCTTTACCTTGACCATGTCGTCGGAACGGCCAATCAGTGTATCGATGCGGGGGAAGGGGCTGCCGCAGGGACAGCCGCCGGGGATTTCCCGCGTCAGATCGTGGGTACGGTAGCGGATAAGGGGGGCCCCCTCTTTGCGCAGGGTCGTGATTACCAGTTCGCCGATTTCCCCGGACCCCACCGCAGCGCCCGTGTGGGGATCGATAATTTCGTAGTAAAGAAAATCGGTCCACATGTGCATGCCGCAGGCGTGGGGGCAACTGATGCCGATGCCGGGGCCGTAGATCTCCGTAAGGCCGTAGATGTCGTAGAGTTCCACCCCCAGTTCCGCGGCGATACGTCTGCGCATCTTCTCGCCCCACCGTTCCGAACCGATAAGGCTTTTACGCAGGCATATCCTGTCCCTTATCCGGCGCCGCTCTATCTCCTCCGCCAGGAGCAGCGCGTAGGACGATGTGGCGCAGAGGACCGTGGACTTTAGGTCTTCCATCATTTTAAGCTGTTTGTCGGTGTTTCCCGGTCCCATAGGGATGGTCATGGCCCCCAGCCGTTCCGCCCCCAGTTGAAAACCGATTCCCGCGGTCCACAGGCCGTAGCCGGGGGTAATATGGACCCGGTCTTTCGCCGTAACCCCCGCGGTCTGGTAGCAACGGCTGAACATAAGGGCCCAGTCATCCACGTCTTTTTGGGTATAGGGGATGATCACCGGCGTCCCGGTGGTCCCCGACGAGGAGTGGACCCGTACTATACGTTCATCGTCTACGGCCAGGAGCCCCAGGGGGTAGGCCTCCCGAAGATCGTCCTTTCCGGTAAAGGGGAGTTTTTCAAAGTCTTCCCGGCTTTGTATGTCCCCCGCCTCTATGCCCCGAAAGTACCCGGCGTAAAAATCGCTTTTTTTGGCATGGGCTATCGATTCCCGGATCCTGTCCAGCGTCCCATCGGTCATTTCCATCGATTTTCCTCCTTCCTCCCCGGGCCGCTATCAGAGCCCGGCAACGTGTTTCTATACAAAGGTACACTAGCACGGACGGACGGTTTACGCAAGTACCGGGGGTGTATCACACTACAACGCGCTTACTTGAAATAACGGACAAAAAATCGTAAAATACTCCAACTTTCTTACAGGGGAACGCAGCATGGAAAAAAGGCACCTGGACCTTGCCGTAGCCCTGCGCCACGAATTGCATCAACATCCCGAACTGGCCTATCAGGAACGGTGGACCAAAGAGCGCCTGATCAGCTTTCTGCGCCAACACAGTTCCCTTGAAGTTGTGGACAGGGGACACTGGTTCTATGCCCGGTACCAGGCCGGCAAAGACCGGCCACGCATAGCCTTTAGGGCGGATTTTGACGCGCTGCCCATCGACGAAACCATCTCTCTCCCCTACGGTTCCCGGTTTCCCGGCATAGCCCACAAATGCGGCCACGACGGCCACAGCGCAAGTCTGGCGGGCTTTGCCCTGGATGTAAACGAACACGGCGCCGATAAAAACATCTACTTTGTGTTTCAGCACGCGGAGGAAACCGTTCAGGGGGGCTTTGAATGCGCCCTCCTGATGGAGGAGGAGCGTATTGCCGAAGTTTTTGCCTACCACAATGTTCCGGGCATGCCGGCGCGCAGTATTGCTGTGGTGGACGATATCGCGAGCTGCGGCTCCACCGGCATGATCATCACGCTGACAGGCGTCCCGGCCCACGCCAGCCAGCCGGAAGACGGGCGGAACCCCTGTTTTGCCATTGCGGAGATTATCAATCGTATTCCGGCCTTTACGGACCCCGCCCACTACAAGGGGCTGGTACTCTGCACGATTATCAGGATAGACGCGGGGAAAGAGACCTTTGGCATGTCCGCCAGCGAAGGCCGTCTGCTGCTGACGATCCGCGGTCAATTTGACAGTGAATTGGAAGAACTCAAAAAGAGGATCGAGGAAGAAACCAGGGAAAAGGCGGAACGCCACGGCCTGACATACAATGTTGACTTCCGCGACAGTGTTCCCGCGCTGCGCAACCACAGGGAAAGCGCCGCCAGGGTGCGTGGCGCGGCGCGGAGGCTTGGCCTTGCCATGCTGGACGTGAACGGTCCCGCCAGGGGTTCTGAAGATTTCGCCTGGTATACCAAACGGACCAGGGGGGCCATGTTTTGGGTAGGCGCCGGGGAAAAATGTTCCCCCATCCATACACCCGAATTCGATTTTAACGATGAGATCATACCCACGGTGGTGGACCTCTACCGGGCCCTGGCGGATGAGCCCGGCGAAACAGAACAGTCCCCATAAGGCGTGAATAAGGGCTTGAGCCCTTACAATATTTTGGACTGCCCATACCACAGGCGCGGGCCGGCGGCGTAACGCAGGTCAACGTTGTTCGTTCCGGGACTGCGGGTGGACAAATCTGTAAAGGAGCATGCGACATGGAAGCCTTTTTTGGAGTAGTTGGGGCCATTTCAGGGTTTTTCTGGGGTGTCCTCTTTTTGGTCGTGCTGGTAGGCGGGGGAATTTTCCTTACCGTCCGGCTTGGATTTTTTCAAATACGGCACCTGCCCTACATCATCAAGCAGACCTTTGGCAAGATCTTTGACAAGGGCAAGGGGGAGGGCACGGTGAGTCCCTTCCAGGCCGCGGCCACCGCCATGGCGTCCACCATCGGCACGTCCAACATCGTTGGTGTTCCGGCGGCTATTGCCTTTGGCGGCCCCGGCGCGCTGTTCTGGATGTGGCTTATCTTCCTGGTCGGCGGGGCCACCAAGTTTTCCGAAGTGGTGCTGGGTGTCTACTACCGGGAAAAAAACGCCGACGGCCACTATATCGGCGGCCCCGGTTACTACGAGACCAAGGGCTTCCCCATTAAAAGTGTGGGCAAAATCATGGCCCGGGTGGCGGCCTGCGTCGCCATGATCTACTACTTCCCCTCTATCGCAACCCAGGCGGTTTCCCTTATCCAAAACGCCGAAACAGTGGGAATCAACAAGTACGTCAGCAGCATCATATTGGTCATGGTGGTGGGTTCCGTAGTGCTGGGCGGCCTTATCCGGGTAGCCAAGGTAGCCGACAAAATGGTACCCGTCATGTGTGTACTGTACATCCTGGGCTCCCTGATTGTGATATTCGCCAATATCGCCAATGTCCCCTCCAGCCTGACCCTGGTTTTTAAGTCGGCCTTTACCGGGACCGCCGCCACCGGGGGCTTTATCGGCGCGGGGGTCTCTATGGCTATCCGCATGGGCCTGGCCCGTGCCACCTACTCCTGCGAGGCGGGCATGGGTTCGGCCCCGATTGCCCACTCCGCCGCCATTACCGATCATCCGGTTCGCCAGGGTTTCTGGGGGGTCTTTGAGGTTTTGATAGACGGTTCCATCTGTACCATGTCGGGTCTGGTGATACTGACCAGCGGCGTGTGGAAGGAAGTCGACCCCAACGAGGCCCTTACCATGCCGTCGCTAGCCTTCCAGCAAGTGCTGGGCAGTGTTGGCAGCTATATCATTACCATCTCTGTTTTCCTTTTTGCCCTGTCCAGCATTATCGCGGTTATCTGGTACGGTGAAAAACTGGTGGAATTTTTCTTTAACACAAAAATTTCCAAGTACACCAGGGTAATCTACACCCTGAGTATCATGCTGGGGGTCTTTTTCGGGCTTGAGGCGATCCTCGCCGTGCTTGATCTTACCAACGCGTTAATAATACTGCCCAACATTGTTACGGTCCTGATTCTTAGCCCCCTGGTTGTAAAACTTACCAGGGAATATTTCTCAGGCGATCAGTACTACCTGAAAGACATCAGAAAAAAATGAACTACCCCGCCGGGTCCCTGCGGGCCCGGCCCCTTGCCTTGACCGGTTTGCCGGCAGCCTGATTAAGTTAAAACTGTAAGTTAAAACTGTAAGTTAAAACTGTAAGTTAAAACACCGGGTATGACTAAAGAAATTTAACCGCCCGGTTCTACCCGGCAACCACACGAAAAACACGAACAACAGCACCACATAAAAGTTCGTGATGGTTTGTGACGTGGTTTTTAGCCGCACCGTTAGTCAAGCTGCTAGTACGCAGTCATGATTGTAATTGTGGGGTTTTTTGGTGCTTCCGATGCTTCCCGAGCCTCCACGACTCTGCCCTCTTTGTGGTGCAGTCAGACACCATTCAACCTGAGGTTTTAGGTTTGATAGCCGCCTAACCTTAACTCCCTATCGTGAACCGCTGCGGGGGCGGGGATAGATGGCGGGGAAACATGGCGCAAGCGCCTTGGAATTCCCCGCCGCAACGTATTGAAAATAGTGAAGGCGGACTCCACAAGCGTTTTCCACCGGGCTATCCCCGCCCCTGCCGGGAGGCGGTAGAGGGTTACGTTCAGGCGTATCAAACTGAACTACTCACAGTTTGAATGATGACTGCGTACTAGCAGCCTGTTGCACTTGTAGGTTTTTGCTCCACGTTGTGTCGCAAAAACCACGATAATTGGGCTGTTTACGCAGTTTGTAAGGTAAAATCGCCTCATAGGTGGTACCTATTCGGCGAT
>JAIRND010000034.1 GCA_031258225.1 Treponema sp.
GGAATACGGGCATGTCCCGCGGGATTTCAAAAGCATCGGCCTTGTGTACGGCGAGCGGCGGCGGAATCCGCCTTTGGTACGGACGGCCCTGACGCGGGATGTAAAGACCGGTACTGTAACGCTGGAGATCCGCAACGACGGGCAAAGCGCCGCCGGGGGGACCGTCAACCTGTACCCGGAAAAAGGCAGCGAGCTGGACATTGAAACCGTAGCCTTTAGGCTTGAGCCCGGGGAAGCGTCCGCAGCGGTGGTGGGCCGTATCGATCCTGACCGTGATATTCTGATAGAAGCCCGGTCGCCCCTGGCAGGTGTCCGGCCTTCCAGGGTACGGTAATCAAGCAACCATGCCCTTCCCAAATGCTTGACATCTTCTTATTTGTATAGTACTCTTTTTTCAAGGGCTTCTCATGTCCGAGCAGTATATAGACGAACCGGCCGAACATCTTACTTTTGAAAAGGTGTGGGTCATGTTTCAGGAAACCGCCAGAAGGTTCCAGGAAACCGATAAAAAATTTGAGGAGATGCGGCAGGCTCAGCGGGAGGACAGACTACCTTAAAACATGCATTTTGCGCACCGTTTTGGTACAGGCGGATTCAGTTGAATCCGCCGGGAGCAAATGCAAAGTGCGTCCACAAAGTAACCGACTTTGTGGACAGGCACTATTTAATCCCAGAGATCTTCCCAACCTCTGGCGCCTTCCCACAGAAAAACCTGCCCTTTGATAAGCCGGCAATTTTTATCGGCCCCTTCGATTGCCTTCATTTCCGCTTCAGTCAGGGGGTCCTCAAGAACCGCCAGAAGATTGGCGCGGTAGTTTTTTTCATGCGCCGAAAACGGGATGGGTATCTGACCCCGCTGAACCGCCCATTTAAGGCACACCTGGGCAGGGTGTATGCCGTGGGCACGGGCGGCGGCGTCTATCTCCGGCAGTTCCATATCCACCACATCATCGGCGCTCCGGTCCCTGCCGGGACGGTTGGGGGAACCCAGGGGGCTGTAGGCGATGGGCTGGATGTTCCGGCTTACGCAGTACCGAAAGAGTTCGGGCTGCTGGAACGAGGGGTGCAGTTCCATTTCTACCAGGGCCGGTTTAATCCGGCAGCGGGGCAGAACCGCCTCCATCTTGGGGATGGTCATGTTGGACATGCCGATAGAATGGGCCAGTCCCAGGTCGTGTATCTTCTCCATTTGCCGCCACACGTCCATGTAGGAATCCGCGGAGAAGGGAACCGAATCGGGGTTACGGGCGTCCCCGTCACAGCCGGGAGCGTGGTAGTTGGGAAAGGGCCAGTGGACCAGGTAGGCATCCACATAATCGAGTCTGAGGTCCCTGAGACTCCTGGCCAGGGAAAGAAGCACATCGCCCCGGCCGTGCATATCGTTCCACACTTTGGAAATGACAACGATCTCTTCCCGTTTGACAATGCCGGCGGAAAAGGCCTCATCGAACACTTTGCCGATCTGGGCCTCGTTACCGTAAACCGAGGCGCAGTCGAAAAGCCGGTATCCAAAACGCAGGGCCCCCGCCACGGCCCCGGAAATTTCTTCCGCCGTGTAACGGTCGGAACCGAAGGTCCCCATCCCGATGCGGGGCATCCGCTTTCCCGCAAGTTCACAACAGGGTACACGCCGGGGGTCTATACTGTCTGGCGTCATGCCATCCCTCCTTATCACGCGGTTATATCAGATCGTATGTCCGGCCGTAGCGGACAATTTCTACCTGGGAAAAGCCCTGATCCGCCAGGTGTTTCTTGAAGCCCTGCTGGGCGTCGCGTTCCCCGTGGACCAGAAAGATCGTTTTAAGACGGGACGTGTCAAGGTCCTTTAGCCACTGCAGGGCCTCAGCGTAGTCGGCGTGGGCGCTAAAGGCGTTGATCTCTTCCACCTCCGCCCGGCGTTTAAGCCACTGTCCGTGTATTTTCAGATCGGTCTGCCGATCCCGAATCCGCCGCCCCAGTGTGTGTTCCGCCATGTAACCCACCAGCAGAACGGTGGTCTGCGGATCGGTGATGTTGTGGATCAGGTGGTGCTGAATACGGCCCGCCTCGCACATGCCGTCGGCTGAAATGATGATCAGGGGGCCTTTACGTCCGTTAAGGGCCTTGGATTCATCAACGCTGGTAGTAAAGTTGAGACTGTTAAAACCAAAAGGATTCTTGTGGTGCCTGACAAAGGCCTCTTTAATTTCTTCGTCATAACATTCCGGATGTACCTGGAAGATGGTAGTAGCGTTGGTGGCCATTGGCGAATCAACGTAAATTGGTATCTCCGGAATTACCCCATCGTCCACCAGCAGGTGGAAGTAGTACACCAGTTCCTGGGTACGCTCTATGGCGAAGGAGGGGATGATGATCTTCCCCTTTTGCTCCACACAGCGAAGGGCAACCTTGGCAAGTTTGGCTACCGCGTCATCCTTGGTGCCGTGGAGACGATTCCCGTAGGTGCTTTCCAGAACGATGTAATCCGGCGCCGGAGGAATAGCCGGATCGCGGATAATCGGTTTCCCCTTGCGGCCCAGATCGCCGGTGCAGAGAATCCTGGTTTCCCTGCCGTCTTTTTTCACCGTGATAAAGGCCATGGCGGAACCCAGGATATGTCCGGCATCGTAGAATTCCAGTTTCACCCCGTCGCCAATGTACATGGGGCGGTTGTAGGAAACCCCCACAATCTGACCGGTGGCCTGGATGGAGTCCTGTTCGGTGTAGAGGGGCTCCCAGTCAAATTTTTCGCCCTTTTTGCGGGCCTGGCCGCGCAGGTACATGGCGTCCCTGGCCTGGATACGGGCGGAATCCATCATGATAAGACTGGCGATATCCCTGGTGGCAGGGGTGGCGTAGATATTCCCCCGGTACCCTTTTTTGGCCAGCAGGGGCAGGGTGCCGCAGTGATCCAGATGGCCGTGGGTAAGGATGGCCGCTTCAATCCGGTCCGGCTCTATGCCCAGGGTCCTGTTCTTCCGGTCCGCCTCCGCGCGGGAACCCTGAAAGGCCCCGCAATCGACAAGGTAACTTTGCCCGTCCAGTTCCAGCACATGCTTGGAACCTGTTACCTCTTCGGCGGCCCCAAGGGAGTAGAATTTCATGCCCATCGGCCTAATTTTCCTCCCGGATAAGGGCTTCCGTAAAACCCACCCTGCCGAGAAGCCGGGCCACGGAGGGCATATCCATCGCGGGAACACCGGGAATGACAACCCGGATATAGTCTCCGTAACGCTCGTAGGCGGGATGGAACCCCACGGTGGTAAGCCGGTCAAAGGCTTCGATGGCGTGCCAGGTAAACTGGTACGATCCTACCTGTACCCGGTAGATCTTGGTGTTGTCCGCATTGGGCATGTAGGGCTTGATAAGGGCGGTTCCACGGTCCACAAGGGGCGGCAGCGGAGAGGATTCAGGCGGTTGGACCGGCTGTACGGGCTGCGTTTGCGGCTGCCGCGCCTGACTGGTTTGCGGCTGCTGGGTGGTTTGCTGGGGCTGGGCGGCCTGCTGGGGCGGCTGCTGTGCGGGGGGCTCCTGGGCCACAATCTGGGCCGTGGCGGTAGCCACCGCGGGCGCGGCCTCCGGCGCGTTCTGGGCCGGAGGCAGGGTGGTCGTCCGTTCCGTCCTGGAAATCTGGGAGGAGGGGGCCGCCGCGATAATGGAGGGGGCCTGCTGGCTATTCTCCGAAGCCGCGCCGGACGCGGGCGCCACCGTGGGACCCTGGCCTGTGGCGTTTACCGGCGCGGAATCCGTGGCAAAGGAGTTGGGAGACCCCATGACATTGTAAATCGTAATATTCGGCGACTGGGCCGATACGGGGGCAGTCGTCTGGGTCTTGGTGTCGCTGGTATTGACCGACGGAGCCTCGGGGTCCGGGCCGGGGACATACTCGGTTTCCGGCGGAACTTCTTCGGGAACAGGCTCCGGGGGCTCCGGCTCCCTGGAGGGGTCCTCATGGGGGGGCAGTACCGGCTGTTCCTCTCCGGGGGGAATCACCGGTTCAGGCTCCGGTTCAGGTTCGGGCTCCGGTTCTGGTTCAGGCTCCGGTTCGGGCTCAGGCTCCGGTTCAGGTTCGGGTGTAAGGGGTCTCCGCTCGGACACAAGTTCCAGAATTACCGGGGAACGTCCCGTTCCGGGCAATTCCAGCGCCGCGGCCGCGCCGGTGGAAAGGTCCACAATGCGGCCCTCCGTTGCCGGAATACGGCCCGTAATCTGTACGTTGACCTGCTTGCCGTTGCGGGGGTTGGTTACCCGTATCTGGGTTCCCAGGGGTAAACTTGGGTGGCTTGCGGTTAGCTGTTCCGAGGTGATATCATGCGACGCGGGCCCTTCCTGATGAAAATTGCGGAACTGGCTCTGGGCAACAGAGGTACCGGTAAAGATAACAGCGAATAATATTACACTAACAGGCCGCTTAATCATTAATATTCCCTCATCAGGCGCCAAAATTACCAAAATGACAACAAATCCCTTAAGTATCGGCAGATAATTCTAGTATATTTACCAAATAATAAACAGGATGATAAGCCGTTTTGACCTTGAAGATCGCTTTTTTCCTCACTAGAATGGCGGTACGTATCATGGATTTACGCGCATTGTAACTTGAAGGATGGTAAATGCAATTTCGGTCAACCAAATCTCAGAATCCTCTGAGTTCTTTCAAAGATATAGTCCTGCACTGCCTGCCCCGGGACGGGGGGCTTTACGTACCTGCCCAAACGGTGGATATGCGTCAATACTTTCTTCACATGGACGCGAAAACCACCTATCCCGAAATGGTTGCCGCCACGGTTCCCGCCCTGCTGCAGGGGGACCTTAACCCCCTTGCCGCCAACCGGATCATGCAGAGCGCCTTTGACTTTGAACCGGAACTGCAACAACTGGACGGCGAACTCTCCCTGCTCACCCTGCACAACGGCCCCACGGGGGTTTTTAAGGACTTTGGCGTCGCCTTTTTGGCGGCGGTGCTGGAAGAACTGGTAAAGGAGAATTCCCGGCCCGTTACGGTCCTGTCCGCCAGCCGGGGAAATATGGGGGTCAGCATGGCCCATGCCTTTCGGGAGCGGCACGGGATCTTTTCGGTCATTCTGTACCCTTCCGGGCCCATCCGGGGTCTGGACAGTTCGACGTTTGTAACCAGCGGGGGGAATATTATTCCTATCCAGATAACCGGGACCATCGACGACTGCCAGCGGCTCATTGTGGAGGTTATCAACGACCGGCCTTTTGCGGAACGGTACGGAGTTACCAGCGCCAACGCGATTAATCTGGGGCGGCTGCTGCCCCAGTGTTTTTATTATCTTTACGCCTTTATGAAAATCAAAGAAGCCCTGCGCGGGGACCTGGTCTTTAGCGTGCCCTGCGGCAACTTTGGGAATCTTATCGCCGGCCTCTATGCCTGGAAATTCGGCATGCCCGTCAAGGGGTACATTGCCGCCATGAACGTCAACAATGCCTTTGGGGAATTTATCAGGGGCAAACGGTTTGTCCCCCGGCCTGTAATAGCCACCAACTCTCCCGCCCTGGACATAGGTTTTCCCAGCAACTACGAGCGGCTGGCGGCTTTTTACGAAGAAGCCCCGGCGGTCATGCGGAACATGGTGTACCCGGCCTCCATAGGGGACGAGCGGACCTTTATTACGATCAACAGGGTTTACAGAAAATACGGGGTGGTTCTGGACCCCCACAGCGCCGTAGCCTTTACCGCAGCGGAAGACCTGGCAGCCTCCCAGGAATTCGCCGGCCACGTACACACCGTAGTCCTGGTTACCGGGCACCCGGCCAAGAGGGCGGCCCTGGTATCCCGCGCCATAGGTAAAACCATCGAGATACCTCCCAGGCTGGCGCGGCTGCAGCGGCAGACAGACCCAATTGCCATTATCAAGCCGGAACTTGAGGCGCTGGAGGGTGCTATCGCAAGTTGTTTCTAGCAGCCGGATTGTAAGCCGGATCATAATATCACTTGATCGCCGTAGTGAGGATTTTATGAAACGATTTTCACTGGTAGTGTGCATGTTTCTTGTTCTGGTTCCGCCTGTTTTGCTGTGGGGACAGGCCGATGCCCCCGGGGAGGCTTCCCGGGGAACCTCCCTTCCTGCCGGGGCTCCCCCGGAGGACGGGCCTCCCGCCGCGGAGGAAACGGAAACGGAAACGGAGGCGGTAACCACAACGGAAAACGCCGTCAATTCTGTTATCGGGGCGGCCGGTACACCGGAAAAAAGCATCGGCTTCAGGGAGGACCTGTGGAACTACGTGGGGCGGCTTGGTATGGTTCTGGGGATCTTTGTCGTTCAGGCCCTGCTTATCTGGATTTTCTGGAGCCATGTTTTTAAATTTATCACAAAAAAGGCGCTTGATTATTTTTCAAACCGGATCAAGCCGTTCACGATCAAAAAACTCAAACTCCTCGGTACCAAACAGATACTTAACCTTATTGTCTTTGGCATTAAAATTATTAAATATATTTTTACCGCCATCCAGTTGGTGTTTACCATACCCCTGATATTCATCATCTTTCCCCACACGCGGGACCTTGCTTCCACGCTGTTCGGTTATATCCTTACCCCCTTCAGGAACATCGTGTTCGGGGCCATTGCCTATATCCCGAACCTGATTACCATTACGGTGATCATTTTCGTTACCCGTTACGTCCTGCGGGGCTTTAGGTTTTTCGCCGTTCAGATTGAAAAAGGAAAACTGGTAATCCCCGGATTTTACGCCGACTGGGCAAACCCCACCTTTAATATCCTGCGGGTCCTGCTCTTTGCCTTTACCGTGGCAATCATCTACCCCTACCTGCCCGGATCGGACTCCCGTATCTTCCAGGGGGTGTCGGTGCTGGTGGGTATTATTTTCTCCCTGGGTTCCAGCAGCGCCATTGGAAATCTGGTGGCGGGGCTGGTCGTTACCTATATGCGCCCTTTCAAAATCGGGGACCGGATCAAAATAAACGATGTAACGGGCTTTGTGGTGGAAAAGACCCTTATGGTGATCCGCCTTAAAACCCACAAGAACGAATACGTTACGTTTCCCAACCTGATAATTTTGAATTCCGGTATTGTGAACTACCATACCTCGTCCGACGAGGATGAGGAGGGACTTATCCTGCACACCACCGTTACCTTTGGGTATTCAACCCCCTGGCAGACCATACATGAAATTCTGATCAACGCGGCCCTGGCTACCCCTCATGTCCTGGAGAACCCCAGGCCCTTTGTGCTGCAAACCGCTTTGGACGATTTTTACGCCAACTACCAGATAAACTGTTATTCAAAAGAAGTGGATATGGTGCCAGGGATATATTCGGATCTGTGCCAGAACATACAGAACGGTTTCCACGCGGCTGGCCTTGATATGACCGTTCCCCATGTCCGGGCCAACATGCCATACGAGGACCCCTCCCGCGTCTTTCCCCGGCCCAAGGGCCTGTCCCTGGCCGCGCCGGCCACGGCCGCGCCGGCCACGGACGCGCCGGAGCCGCCTGCCCACCGGACCTGCGGGACAAGGAAAAAAACGCCCACCACAGACTCCTAGCCGGTAATCTGCCGGTACCGGGCCGTGCGGTAAGAGCGGGTGTCGGGAACCTTGAACTTAAGCACCGTGTCCTGGGCCCTTTCTATCCGCCGCGCCGGGGTAGGGTGGGTTTTGGTAAGACCGCCGGTCTGGTTCCGCAGGTTCCTTTCCAACTGCCGGAGCATGGAAATGATGCCGGCGGGGTCGTAGCCCGCGGCGGCCAGCAGACTCATGGCGGCGGTATCGGCGTCAAATTCCTGCTCCTGGGAATAGCCCCTGTCGATCAGGGTGGTAACAATCTCGTTCACCGATTCGTCCATAATGTCGGCCAACTCTTTCAGCTCGTCGTTTCCCAGATTCCTTGCCGCGGAACTTGCGGTTGTCATGATGGCGCTGGTAATCCGGTTGTTCTTGATCGCCTTGATACTGTGCTGCAACTGGATATGGCCAATCTCGTGGGCAATAACCGCCGCCAGGGAGTCCTCCGAATCCGCGCAGGCAAGGAGCCCCCGCGTAATAAAGATGTGTCCCCCGGGTGTGGCAAAGGCGTTAATTTCCGTGCTGTCCAAAATCGCCACGTGGTAGCCGTTGTAGATCTCCGGGCGGGGAGAATTGATCACGATAACCATGCAGATCTCGTTTAAATATTTGACAAGACTGTCATTGCCCTGCCATATCTTGTAGCGGCTAAGGATATTGGCCCCCACCGCGCGTCCAATGTAGTATTCCTGTTCCGGCGTAATTTCCTCCGCCGCCCGGCTGATAGCCTGGCCGGAAGTGCTGATAAAATCCGCCGTTTCGGCAGGGATAACCCCCAGCGCGTTGGCCACCTGGGCCCCTATGCTGACGGTGTCCCCCAGCGATTCACAGGACCACAGCAGGAACAACGACACGAACAGCGCGGCCATTCCCGCGGCAAGACTCTGGCGGCCCAAACCCCGCTTAAATCCGGTCATTTACTCATCCCCCATGGAAAGGCGGCCTTCGCTGATAAAACTCAGCAGGTCTTCATCGGAGATCCTGCCGGCCTCTATCAAATCCACCGTATCAAAGTCCGCGCTGGTGGTTTCCCGGTAAACGTTTTCCACTTCCTCGGTAAATCCCTTCCCGGCCATAGCCACTTCCCCGGAAGACACCGATCCGGTTCTTCCCGCGGTAACGACCCGTTTGGTACTCAGGTTGGTATGGGCGGTCCAGCCGCTTATCGTTGTCCGGCCCCGGTACTCTACCTGCGCCCATTTCCCGTTTACCTGGAGTACCGTTACAGCATCGCCGTAGGCCAGGGTTCCCAGAGTCCGCGCGAAAAAACCGGTCCCCGATTTTAGAGGCAGGGATCTGGCGGTAACATAGACCGTCTGCCCGACTCTGATCTGGGCCGCCGCGGCGCCGGTCAGGACCAGCGCCATCCCCAGTACGATCATCACTCTTTTCATAAAGAAACCTCCTACCCCGCGCCGCCGGCGCGGATTACGTGAATACCACCTCATTTCTCGGTTAAATTATCTACCCCGCCTTCCCAAACCTCATCCGGCGGCGGGGAGGCAAGGTACCTGGCGCAGCGATCAAGGTAGAGCCTTGCAACCCGATCCTGGGGATTCCGCTTGCAGATGGTCTTAAAGATGTTCCCCGCCGCGGCAAAATTGCCATTTTCGTAATGGTCAAAGGCGGAACCCCACACCTCCGTCATGGCCGCCAGTTCCGGCGGAGCGTCCTCCCGGATATCCAGAAGTTCGTAGAGCCGGATGGGGATACTCTTTCCCACAACCCGGACCCTGCTGAGGGGCCGCAGGACGAATTCATCATCCAGCCTGGCCATTGTGTACTCACTTATCAGGATTCCGCCCGTGTTGTACTGTTTGTTAATACCCTCAAGCCGGGCCGCCAGATTCACCGCGTCTCCCATGATAGTGTAGTCCATTTTGCCGGGGGTTCCCATGTTGCCCACCACCATATCCCCGGTGTTAATCCCCAGCCGCGTAAACAGGGGGTTGGGGTCATCGGGGCTTTTCAGGATTCCCTTGCGGACCAGGGCATCCATAACCGCGCGGGTAACAAGGCCCTGCGCAAGAACCTCCCGGTTTATGTCCCGCTCCGCCTTGTGCATCAAAACCGCGGAACGGCAGGCCAGGCGCGCGTGAGCCTCCGTGTGCACCGGGGCGCCGAAAAACGCTATGATCGCGTCCCCCTCGTATTTATCTATGGTCCCCCCGTTTTGCAGCACAATGTCGCTCATCCGGGTAAGGTAAAAGTTGAGCAGCTCTACCAGTTTACCGGGGTCGCCCAGGGCTTCGGAAATCGTGGAAAAACTGCGAATATCCGTAAAAATGGCGGTCATTTCCCGTTTTTCACCCCCCAGGTTAAGCTGGGACGGATCGGCAATGATCTGATCGATAACCGTGGGCGAAAGGTAGCGGGAAAAGGCGGACTTGATAAAACGTTTTTGACTGCCTTCGGTAACGTAACTGTAAACCGTGGAAATGAGGAACGAAAGGACAACGGCAATGACAGGGGCCGCCATTGGGACCCAAACATTGCCAAAATGGTAGGCGGCGATGGTTCCGCCGACGATCAGCAGCAGCGTGATCAGGGCCGCTCCAACGGAAACCGGGGCCCGTCCCGGAAACAGGGACAGCAGCGTGATCAACAGGGAAACGGCAAACAGAAGGGCAAGGTTAATCCACCGGGGACTTTCCCGGATAAAGTCCCCTGAAAGCAGATTGTCCAGCATGGTAATGTGCATCCCAACGCCGGGGTAGACCGATGAAATGGGGGTACTGAACGTATCGTAGAGCCCGGGCGCGTAGAGCCCAAAAAGCACGTACTTATCCCTGAAATCTTCGGGGGGCAGCAGGGGAACCTCCCCCGCCCGGTAAGCCGCGGCGCTTTCCAGAATTTCCCAAAAATCGTAGGGCACATAACGGCTCATATCCCCCCGGAAGTGGAGGATCAGGCTGCCGTTCCCGTCCACGGGCAGCAGGGCGCCGTCCCAGCGGATAACCTGGCTGCGGGCGTCAAAGCCCAGCTCCGCGGGCTTATCCCCGGAAACAAGCAGGGAAGCCGCCGCCAGGGAGGGGATAAGGCGGTTGTCAAAGAGGTGGAACAGCCTGCCCCGGCGCAAGGTTCCATCCACCTTGTCCGGCACGCCCGTTAAGGTTCCGATGATGCCGCTGGCGTTGCGCAGTTCCTCTATGGCGAACTGGGCCCCGGTTAGAGGGCCGTCATCCTGCCCCAGGCGGTCTACCGGCACGTCCCCCTGGGGGATAAACAGGGGCTTGTCCAGATCGGGGGGCCAGGAACTATCCTTTCCCGATCCCGTACTTAAAAAGACCGTCTGCACCACGCGGCCATAGTCCTGTTCGGCCCTGGCAAAGGAGGCGTCGTCTTCCCGCCCGCTTAGTTCCCGCAGGGCCCCGGCCACATTCCGGAACGTGGAAGCCATTGTCTGCCGGGGAGACTGGGCCGTCATATCCTGGGCCCGCTCCAACTGCTCTACCGCCCGGTCAATAATTTCGTCCTGCCGGGCGCTCCGGTACACCGAAGGTTCAGTGAACAGCATATCAAAGGCCACGGATTTGGCGCCGGCGGCGTTCATATACTCCACCATCTCCGCATAGGCTTTCCGGGGCCAGGGCCAGCCCCAGCCCCGTTCCCGCTGGGCCCAATCCAGGCTGTCCTGCCTTAAAAGAACGACGATAATATCATCGGACGGCCTTGACTGATTGGCCAGAAGCCGTACCCGGAAATCATAGGTTTTGTATTCGGGAAAATCGAGCGCGCCGGACACCATGAGCAGGGCGGATACAACAAATACCAGCATGACAATGATACCGGCCATCACGTATTTGGAATACCTTGACACTGTTTTGTTCATGCACGTTATACATTAAACGAAACCAGGAAAAAAGTACAGGCCGCGCGTTGCGCCGGCCCTGACCTCCGGGGTAGATGTTAGGGTGTCATGGGGGGCAAATCCTGGGTCCGGGCGTTGATTTTCTTTACCGACGCGCTGAATTTGTCGGATATGTCAATGAACACGTTTACCAGTTCGGGATCAAATTGGGTACCGGAACCGTCAACAATGATTTTCGCGGCCTCATCGTGGGTAAAGGGCCGCTTGTAGGGGCGGGCGGAAATAAGGGCGTCGTAAACATCCGCAATCGCCATAAGGCGGCCCCCAAGGGGGATATCCTTGCCTTTAAGGCCGTAGGGGTACCCCGTGCCGTCCCATTTTTCGTGGTGGTTGCCGGCCAGTATCTTGGCGTGCTGCAAAAAACTGCTCTCCGGGGTTTCCTTCTGCATGGCCTCGATAATCTGGACCCCAAAAAGCGTATGATTCTTCATTTGATCAAATTCTTCCGGGGTAAGCCTGTCCGGTTTCATGAGTATTCTATCCGGAATGGATATCTTCCCCACGTCGTGAAGCTGCGATGACTGCAGAAAAAAGTCCCGGTTCCAGGTCTCAACGTCCCTGATGTACAGATTCATGCTGATAAGGCCGTCCAACAGAAGGGAAAGGTACTGCCGGGTACGCTCCACATGGCCCCCGGTTATCTCGTCCCTGCTTTCAACCAGGTTCGCCACAATTTTTATGACCGAATTCTGCATATCCAGGACGGTTTTGGTCCGGGCCTTTACCATTTCCTGGAGGTTGTTGTTGTAGTTTATCAACTCCTTCTGCTGGGAGACCATTTTAAGATGAATTTCAAGCCGTTTGAGCAGCAGGGGCGGGGAAAAGGGCTTGGAGATGTAATCAACCGCCCCCAGGTTTAAGCCCTCTATTTCACTCGAAGTATCACTCATGCTCGTTAGAAAGATAACGGGGATATCGTGGGTATTCGGCCTGTCCTGGAGCCTCCTCATGGTGTCGTAGCCGTTCATTACCGGCATATCGACATCCAGCAGGATCAGGTCCGGGGTGGCCCGTTCCAGGAACTGGAACAGTTTCTCCCCTGATGGTATGGTAACCACATCGTAATGTTCAGACATGATCCCTTTTCCAAGGGCCAGGCTGGTAATGTCATCATCAACCAGCGCGATGCGTTTTTTGGCGATTTCCATGTTACTATTATACCACAATTCGGTGTTTTTTTCAAAGAACCGGGCTGTTTTTTTATTCACCGGATGTTATAGTAAAAATTGCGGCAACCGGCCCCGGTAGGAAGATATGGTTCTTAAGACGGCAATTGCAAAAAACTCGTTTCAGTTGGGAATAGTGGTGATCATATTCCTTTTCATGATCATTTTTGGCTGTGTCTGGGCAATATCGAATTTGCAGTACTATATGGCCGCCAATGCCGAGGAAATGCTCCTGGTGGCGGAGGAACGGATAGAGGCGGAACTGACGGAAGCCCGGACCGTCCTGATGGGCATGGGAGTGGCGGTTGCCAACAACTGGATGAGAAACCAGAAGCCGGACATCCAGTACCTGCGGGACTACCTGGACGGCCTTAACACCGTCATCATGGGCAGCCACCCGGCCTACCAGAACATGTTCTGGTACCTGCCGGATGATGAGGGCGGCCTCTTTGTCAGCACCCGCCAATGGGATCTGCCCGTCAACCCCGGGCTGGAATCGCTTCCCTGGTACTCCCTGGCCGGCGCCGCCCCCGGCACGCCAATCGTTACCCCGCCCTACCGGAACTTCCGCTCCGTGGGCCAGGTCATCACCGTCGCCATTCTGCTGACGGGCAAAGACGGGACGGAGTACGGTTTCCTGGGCATCGATCTAAACCTGCGTGAACTTGTCAGAAACACGGAGAGTTTCCCGGCAACCAAGGGAGGGTACGGCTTTTTGATCGGCCCCGTCTCCGATGACAACGCGCGCCTGTGCTTCATATCCTATCCGGATTCCCGGTACGAGCATATCCCCCTGGAAACCCTGGGCCCCCAATACGTCAGCCTTGAACGCCGGTTGAACCAGAAAGCCCAGACCATCTCTTCGGTAAAAATCTCAACATTGCAGGGTGAAGAAGTCATCGCCTTTTACCGGGGAATCATCAACGGCTGGTACGTCGGGCTTGCCTTCCCCCAGAAAGAATACTACAGCGGCGTTTACCTTGTGGCGGTTATCTACGCAATTACCGGCATAGTCCTGATGCTGATACTCTGCTATTTCCTGCTGCGGCTTTCCCTGGAAAAGATACAATCGGACGAGGAAAACAGGGCCAAGTCTTCGTTCCTGGCCCAGGTAAGCCACGAGATCCGCACCCCCCTTAACGCCATACTTGGAATGTCGGAAATAATACTTCGCAAGGATATCAGCCCCGAATTAAACGAGGACGTGTCCATCATAAAGCAGGCGGGGAACATTCTTCTTTCCATCATCAACAATATTCTTGATTTCTCAAAAATTGAGACCAACAAGATCCAGGTTGAATCCAGGCCCTATCACCTCATGTCCATGCTGAACGATGTGATCAACATTGTGCGCCTGCGCCTTATGTACAAGCAGATTGACTTTTTTGTAAACCTGGACAGCGATATTCCCGCGGAACTTATCGGGGACGAGATAAAAATACGGCAGATACTTATCAATCTGCTGAACAACGCAATCAAATACACCAAGCTGGGGCATATAAAGCTGAGCGTCTTCGGACGGATCATGCCCGCGCCCCTGTCCGGTGATAATCAGATAAAACTTGTTTTTAGCATCGAGGACACGGGGATCGGCATAAAGCAGGAGGACCTGTCCCGGCTTTTTGACGAATTTACCCGCCTGGACATGGAACACAACCACGATATTGAGGGGACCGGCCTGGGTCTTGGCATTGCCAATTCCTTCTGCAGGGTCATGGGCGGGGATATTGCCGTTACAACCAGTTACGGCAAAGGTTCCATTTTTACCGCCACAGTAATACAGTCGTACAGGAATCCCGATAAAATTGCCCGGCTGGAAGAACCGGAAAAACGGGTTTTGATATACGAGGACAGGCCCGCCTACCTTCAGTCCCTGCTTTCCGCCTTTTCGGGCCTTGGACTGCAGCCCCAGTGCGCCTGGGACCTTGACGCCTTTAATCAGAATATCCGCGAGAACAAATATGACTACGCCTTTATCCCGTCCCGCCATGCCGCGGAATGTGCCCCATGCTGGCTGAATTCGGGGTCAAAAGTAAAATTGATGGTCATGATGAACCCCAACGATATGACAGGTTCCCAGCTTGCGGGGAGCGTTCATCTGCCAATCTACTCCGGCATCCTTGCCAACATTCTTAACGGGACCACGGATACCAGGGGGCGGATGTTCCACCCGGACAAACTCCGGTTTACCGCCCCCGAAGCCCGCGTGCTGGCCGTAGACGATCTTCCCACCAACCTGCGCATTGTAGAAGAACTGTTAAAACCCTACGGCATGAAAGTGGATCTCTGCCTTTCCGGTTCGGAAGCCGTTGACGCGATCAGACGGAACCGTTACGACCTTGTGTTCATGGATCACATGATGCCCGAAATGGACGGGCTTGTCGCCGTGGACATTATCCGGAAGCTGGGCTACGAGGAGACCGACTATTTCAAGAAGCTGCCCATCGTCATGCTGACCGCCAACGCGGTGGCGGGGCAGCGGGAAATGTTTCTTAAAAACGGCATTAACGATTTCCTTTCCAAACCCATTGACGTGGGCAAGCTGAACATGATCCTTGAAACGTGGATTCCCGAGGGAAAACGGCGGGAGAGGATCGTGCCGGAAAAGGCCGAAAAGGGGGAATCCCCCGGCAAAGCAGCCGGCGGGACCCTGCCGGTACTGCCCGGCGTTGATACACAGTTGGGGCTGCGGAACGCGGGAGGTTCCGCCGCTTCCTATACCGGCATTCTTTCATTTTTCTACAGCGACCTTATTGAGCGGATCCCCCAGATCAAAAAGGCCGTCACGGAAGGGGATTTTGCCTCTTACACCACGATGGTCCACGCCATTAAAGGGGCCGCCCGCAGTATTGGGGCGCTGGAAACCGGAGACCTGGCGGCGGAGATGGAACTTGCCGGGCGCAACCAAAACAGCGGCATAATTGTCGAAAAGACAGGCGCTTTACTGGCAAAGCTGGAAGAACTTGCCGGAAACATCCGCGGGGCCCTTGGCGAAGCGGTTCATGAAGGCGAACAAGGGGCGTTCCCGGACCAGGGGGAACACACCGGCCCCGAAACGGAAAATCTTAAACTGGAGGCGTTAAAGGATGCATTGATCAGCATGGACACGGGAAAAATCAACGCGATACTTTCGGAAATTACTGCCCTGCGGATGAATCAAAAAACCAGGGAATATATCACCACGCTTGAACAGCATATATTGCTTTTTGAGTACGACAAGGCGGTAGAAATGATCAATATGAGTGGGGGGGGGGGGGGGGGGGGGGGGGGGGGGGGGGGGGGGGGGGGGGGGGGGGGGGGGGG
>JAIRND010000218.1 GCA_031258225.1 Treponema sp.
CAAGCGTGGCCGTTGCCGGCCTGCCGCTCCCCAGCCGAATTAATGTTGGAGGAGTTCGAGAGACCGTTATACAAGCGGTTTCCCGCCGGGCTATCCCCGCCCCCGCCGGAACAAGGGTAGGGAAGGTCAGGGCACGTATCAAACTGAACTATCCACAGTTTGAATGATGACTGCGAACTAATTAAACACAAGTTCGTAAAATGTTTCTTTCCCGGAACCGTCCTGTTCTTTAAGCGCCCGGAGTTTCCGTACCGGAATGTCTTTGATCTGGGTACGGACCGATTCGGATATCAGGGCGCGGACTTTGTAACGGAGGGCCAGACTGGAAAGGATACGGGCGCGTACCACGGGCCGGCCGTAGCCGCGGTACCCCGCCACCGGGAGGTAGCCAAAGATACATTCCCCGGTATCGATGCCGAACTTCCACTGGGCCGCCTTTTCCTGACCGGCTATCTCGGTAACAAATTCGGCGGCCCGCAGGGCCGGGGTACGGGAGTAGCGGATATAGGGGTCCCGGCCGGGACCCATGCCGATCCGTTCCAGGGGAGAGCCGAAACAGGCCAGCACCAGGTCCCCGTCGCAGCCGATGATCACCCCCCCGGCTTTTTTGAATACCTCCGCCGCTTCTTCCCTGAATTCTTCCACCGCGCGGGCCGCGGCAAGGGGATTGTCCTGCCCCTGATCTTCCTGGGCCAGAAGTCCTGTCCGGCGCAGCGCGATAATCGCCGCCTGGGCGGAAAGCCTGAGCGCGGGGGCCGGCTGACCCGTCCTGATAAGCTGCCGCAGACAGGGTTTCCCCACGTGGGGACCGTAGGCCAGCCGGAAACGCCGGGCTCCCCGGCGGACAACGCAAAGCCCCACCGCGAACACCGTAACGGTCCCCGCCAGGGACCCGCCAAAGGGGATAAGCGGATCGATCCAGCGGCCCCAGGTAACAAAAAACCAGGAAAAACCGGCCCCAACAAGCAGGCTAAGGACACAGCCCAGACCCAGGGAGGGGAGGGGAGGGAGCCGCGCCAGGATAAGGAGTTCCGCGGCGATAACCAGGAACGAGCAGAGCAGGACCGGTATCCTCGCCAGCGGCCTGATGCCCCGGCCCTGAATAATATTATCCGCGAGAATAAACGAAATTTCCGTGTCCGAATGACCGGCCCCCCGCGGGAAACGGAAAAAGCCGCCGGAAGTGGAATCGGCCGCCGGCCCCCGCGGACCCAGGATGACCAGGGACGCCGCCAGAGCCTGGGACAGGGTTTCCCGCAGCAGGTGAAATTCCTGGTGGGCCTTCCGCAGCCCGTCAAAAACGCCGGACAGCTCGTCCCGCAGATCCGCAATCTGCCGCGCGGCCTCCTCTCCAAGCCGCTCGGAGACCAGCATCTCCTCGTACCCCGCTTTAAGGTTGTCCTCCGCGGGACCGTAGAGGAATTCCTCCAGGGCGCCAACGTAGTCCGCCCTGGTTTGAAGCCAGCGGGCCTTCCACTCCTGGGAAAACCGCGCCGCCGCGGGATTTTCGGGATCGGAGGAGACTAAAAATTCTTCCCGCTGGGTCTGGGCGTACTCGTAAAGTACCAACGGTGCCCGTTCCGGTTCCAAAACAGAGTAGACCCCCAGCTTATCCGCCTCCCGCAGAAGCTGCCGCATAGTTTCTTCCGCCTCCTGGTACGCGGCAAAGGTTTCCAGGGGGATACGGCGGAAGGCATCTTCCCGGCCTTTGAACATCGGCCAGGAAGCCTGCCGGGATTCGGTGGCCGGGGCTTCAAAGAGCAGACTCCCCGCCGGGTCCAGGGGAATGTAGACCTCCGTATCCTTCAGACTGTTCACCAGAAACAGACCGCCCGTGGTATGCCCCACCAGGGATTCCGTAAACCGGCCCTTCAGGGCGCTGTAAACCACATGTTCCGGACCTTCCGGCGTTTCCACCGGGACAACACGGCGGACCTTACCGTCCCAGTCCGGCCGGGCCCGGGAATAGTTTTGATCCTGGGGACTTCCCGCCGGCGCAAGCCGCAGATCGCCCGCCCGGTACACCCGGCCAAAGGCGGCGATGATCCGCTCCAGCCGGACAATTCCCTCCTCATCCTGACGTACCAGGGCCGCGGTCAGCCGTTCCTTACCCTGATCGGTCAGCCCAACCAACTCATCAACATAGCGGCGGGCCTCCCCGGGGGCAATGGAACCCACCCGGATTGCCTCAAAAAGGTTGCGGATGTTCCGCTCCATCAGGGAAAATTCTTCCTCGAACCAGCCGCGGATCTCCTCACTGGAACTGGTTCTGCCGGGGGAAAACCCCAGGATAGGGGTCTGAATCACCAGGGAATCGGCGTCCATCTCGATAAGGGTAAGGATCAGACGGCCGGCCGCCTCAGTCTCCAGAAAATCCCCGCTGTCCACGATAAGAAGTTCCGGAGCCGGGGCAAAAACCTTGCGCTGGTCCATCAAAAAATCGTAATGTGGCCCCAATTTGGGCCCCTCCAGCAGGTAGGTAAGCGGGACCGTAATACCGGCCGCCGCCAGAAAGGCGCAGACAAGGACAAGAATCAACTTTTTTCGGGTGATAAAGGCGGCCATGCGTCCCTCCCGGCGCTATCTTACCTATGTTTCGGTAAATTTACCCCTATTTATTATTGTGGACATACCATTGTATAACTAGGGATAGTAGCCGATGATCAAGAGGAGATTCTGGGATCGCGGAGTCATCAGGATTTTTTAAGGAGATGCACATGAACGATTGTGGTCGATGGACGAACGCGGGAACCCCCGGCGTTTTGTTAAAGAGGGGGCTTCCGGCGGCCCTGTTGATCTGCGCCCTGCAGCTAGCGGGCGCCAGCGCCAAGCCCCCTCCCGCGGAGATGGAGAACGCAGCCAGCGCCGTAACCAGGGCGGAAAACGATCCGGACGCCGTTACCTACGCCGCCGCTACCCTGTCCAGGGCCCGGGACGCCCTAAGCCGTATGCGTTCCGAAGCGGAATCCAAACGCTACGACTCGGCCAAGAGCTTTGCCGCCGAGGCGGTAAGCGCCGCGGAAAAGGCCATTGCCGACGGCCGCTCCGCCGCCGCCCGCGCCCGGGAGGAAGCTACCTCTCTGCTTGGTCAGGTAAAAACCTCCCTGGAAGAGACGGGGAAATCGCTGGAAAACGCCAAAACCGTTCAGGGCATTGTACTGGACTTTAACGCGCTGGATCAGGACTACGACAGCGCCCGGCGTACCACCGCCCAGGCAGAAGTAAGCCTGGCGGGAAACAACTACCAGGATTCGATGGACAAAAGCCGGACCGCCAGGGGAATGTTGAGCGTTATCGACGGCAAAATTTCCGGGGCCGCTATTTCCGTCTCCCGAAAAAAGTAGGACCCTGGGGAACCGGACACCCTGAATGGCCCTGGGTTTTCTTGGCAAACTATTCTCGTTCCTTTACGCGGATAAACCCGGACGTAAAAACCGGCGGCTGCTTAAACAGCTTGGCAAGGACCTTGCGGGCAGCCGCCTTTCCCGCTTTTACAAACCCAGACAGGCGGAAGCCCAGCCGGCCATGGGGCAGTTCTTCTGGGACATCTACAAAGTCCTTTCCCATGCCCAGGCATTCCTGCAAAACGCCGTCAAATCCGCCCAGCTTAAACAACTCACCGTGGAAGCCTTTTTGGACATGCGGCACCTGGACGCCCGGCAGCGGCTCAACGCCGGTTATGTGGAGGAAAAGGCCCAAACCATGCCCCTGGCGGAGGTATCCCACCTGCTCAAAGAGGACCTGGCCATCCTTGCCGATGCCTTTGACGGGGATTTTGTCTCCCGCGTAGACACCTGCTACACCAGAATCCTCCAGATCGTTCACCTGGTCAGCTTTGATTACTTTTTTTTTCTGCGAATGTTTGATTCAGGCATAGTGGAACGGTATTTTGCCGCCGTTCCCCGGTTCAGGCCCGTACAGGGAACCCTGATCCTCGAGGTGATCAAGGATTTTTTGGAAGTTGCCTACCCCATTGAGCCGGATTTAGACTGGACCATACCCCTGCGGGTACTCAAAGTCTATAAAAACGGCATGGATGTGTTCACCGCGGATGAATGGACCAGACTACTCGGCGCCTTACGGGACCTGCGGCGCTCGTCCATCCTGGAACTCATGGTCCGGCACATCACCCAGGACCCCCAGTGGGAATTCAAAACCAGAATAACACAGGAACACATAGCCGCGGCCTACCTGGAAGAATGCCGGCAGGAGGTGGACGGGGCAATTACAGGGTTCCTGTACTCCCAGCGCCAAAACCAGGTAGCGGCCCTTGCCGGGGAACTGTTCGGCGATCCCGGCATCCAGCGCCTCCTGTACTACACCGAAAAGGAAAGCGAAGCCTTTGTTGCCCGCGGACTTGACGGGTTTGCCCATGCCCAATGCCTTAACTACCTCAAAGCCTTTATGGCGGACTTTTTCCTGGAGGACCTACAGCCCCTGTGTGAATTACTGCTTGTTCAGGGACACTGGGCCTCCATAGAACAGTCCAGAGCCGTTTCCGATCTGTTTCACACCCTCATGAACAACACCAACCGCCTGTTGACCCTGGAACAGTCCCTGTCGGAAAGCGGAGAATACGGGGCCGATCTCCGCATCGCCCTGGCCAAGTCGGAGCGGAACCGCGGCCAACTACGGCACATGGAGCGCATACTTAAACGGGTTAACGCCGAAGCCTGGGACCTCCTCAGCGGGACCGGCGAAACCCTGTTCCTGTTGGGCAAAGTCTTTAAGGACATCCTGCGCGGCCCGGAACAGGAAGACGGCGCCCTCATTGTGAACTTCCGGGAACTGCGGCTCAAAGAAAACGACCCGCCCCTGGTCCAGCGCATCATCCTGGCCTACAGGCGCATTTACACCTACCTGCGTATACATCAGCTCCTTATCGGCGCCGATTAGCAGCCTTTTTCGGTGCCTGGCATTGCGCCAATTTCGAGGCGGTTAAGGAGTTGCGTATGTCGACACGGGGATTTGACAAACTGATGGAAGAGTGGGGGTTAGCGGCGAAATGGGAGGCGCGTGGCTGGAAGGAGGGCCGGCAGGCGGCCGCGGCTGAATACGCTGAGCGGACCCCCGCGGTTCTCCCCGGCCCACCTGTTGGCCATCGATCCGTTGTTGCCGTTTTCCGTCCTTTTTATGAATTCAGAAACGCGGTATTGACA
>JAIRND010000224.1 GCA_031258225.1 Treponema sp.
AACGAGAAGGCAGCTGCATTATCACACCTCCTTCAACTATAGCCCTTAAAAGGGGCTTCGGCTTACCCGGGCCTGGGAAACCAGGCGTCCATCCCCCCCAAAAAACGGTATTGAACCGGCAGGGTGGACACTTAAGCCACTATAACCCCTGGGAGGCCGGTCTGTCAAGGGGGAAAATTTAGGTCATCTCCTCCGGGTCGTAGGGGGTCTCCTGGTACACACAGTTAAGCCAGTTGGAAAAGAACAGGTGGGCGTGGGCCCGCCAGCGGACAAGCGGGGCCCGCCCCGGATCGTCGGCGGGGTAGTAGTTTTTTGGGGGGGCGATAGGAAGACCCCGCTCCAGGTCCCGGCGGTACTCCCGGTCCAGGGTAAGGGAGTCGTATTCCAGGTGGCCGGAAACGTAAATTTCCCGCCCGTTACGGGCCGTGCTGATAAAGACACCGGTTTCCCCGCTTTCCGACTCGATGGTCAGCGCCGGACAGCCGGCAATCGCCTCCCGGTCGCTGGTGGTGTGCCGGGACTGGGGGGCCAGAAATTCATCGTCAAAACCCCGGAACAGCGGCATGTTCGGGCATCGTACCCGGTGGGGAAAGATACCGAACAGTTTGTGGTCCAGCGGTTTTTTTTCGATACCGTAACGCCGGTAAAGTCCCGCCTGGGCCCCCCAGCAGATGTGCAGCGTAGACCAGACGTGGCTTGCCGAGTAGTCAATTATTGCCGCCAGTTCGTTCCAGTAGTCCACCTCCTCAAAGGGCAGGGTCTCTACCGGGGCGCCGGTAATGATGAGCCCGTCAAAGTGAAGTCCCAGGGAGATGATCTCCCGGGTGCTCAGGTAGAATTTTTCCAGATGCCCCGGCGGCGCGTTCCGGGATTCGTGGCTGCCCATACGCAGAAAGAAAATATCCACCTGCAGGGGGCTGTTCCCCAGAAGCCGCAAAAGCTGGATCTCCGTTGTTACCGTGGTGGGCATCAAATTCACAATACCGACCCGCAGGGGTCTGATATCCTGATGTTCCGCCCGGTCGCTGGTCATAACAAAAACATTTTCGGAACATAGTTCCCGGTAAGCCGGGAGGTCCCGTGGTATCTTGATTGGCATCTTACTCCGTACCTTTTCGTTTAAGACAGAACACTAGCACAACAGGGGCGCCGTACAAAAGCCCCGTCAACAAACTCCTGGTACAGGGGTCTTTGCTTTTAAGGGTGGGACGGGTATAGTAGGCCGATGGACAACAGAGTAGGAATTGGCATCGACACCGGCGGCACCTATACCGACGCGGTTGTTTACGATTTTACGGAACGGAAGGTCCTGGGCGCGGCCAAGGCCCTGACCACCAGGCAGGATCTATCCGTGGGTATTCTGGAAGCCCTGGATAAACTTCCCCCGGCTCTGCTCAAATCGGCGGAGATCATGGCCCTTTCCACAACCCTGGCAACCAATGCCTGTATCGAGGGCAAAGGGGGCCGTGCCAGGCTCGTGTTCCTGGGGGGCGATAAGAAGGTCATCGACGAGTACGGCGGAAAATACGGCCTTCCCCCGGCGGACGACATGTACATACAGGAAAGTTATAGTAAATTTTCCGGGGCCATTGAACGGGAACCCGACTGGGAGCTTTTCAAGGCCGGTGTCGCGTCGCGGTTCAACCATCTGGACGGCGCGGGGATCCTTGAACTATACGCCATGAAGAACAACGCGGTTCTGGAAAAGAAGGCCAAGGAACTGTTTCAGCGTATCCACAACATCCCGGTAGTCTGCGGCCATGAACTCTTTTCGGACCTCAACTGCCTTCAGCGGGCCTCCGGCACCCTTTTGAATGCCGGACTGTTCCCGGTTATTCAGGAATTCCTTCTGGCCATAAAAAAAGCCATGACAGAACGGGACATAAAGGCCGCGGTGGTAATTGTCCGCAGCGACGGGACCCTTATGTCGGAGGGATTTGCCGTCCTGCGCCCCGTGGAGACCCTGCTCTGTGGTCCGGCGGCCAGCATTGCCGGGGGAACCTGGCTTTCAAAGGCGGCAAACTGCGTGGTCATCGACATGGGGGGAACCACTACCGATATGGCCCTGGTACAAAATTCGATCCCCGTTAGGGCGGCGGAGGGTATCAATGTTGGTAAATGGCGGACCTTTGTCCAGGGGTTCGCCATCAGGACCTTCGGCCTGGGAGGCGACAGCGCCGTACATTACAATGAGACCAGCGTCTTTCTGGAAGATTACCGGGTCCTTCCCCTCTGCGTCGTGGGGGCACAGTACCCCTCCGTTATCACCGGGCTGCGGGAACTGCTGGACAGCCAGACCCCCCACGACAAGTACCTGCACGAACACTACCTGCTGATCCGTGACATCAAAGACGGGGAGCGGTATACGGACCGGGAGAAACGGTTCTGCGAGGCCCTGCGGCAGGGACCCCGGATACTCCGGGATGCCGCTGAAGCCGCCGGTACGGATATGTACAACCTCCAGGTTTCCCGGCTTGTTAAAGAGGGGGTGGTACAGGTATGCGGTCTTACGCCGACGGATATTATGCACATCAGGGGCGATTTCTCCGCCTATTCCGTGGAAGCGGCCCGTCTGGGGGCGGAATATACGGCCTTTAATCTGGGCATATCCGTGGAGGAACTCTGTAACCGGGTTTATGACGAGGTCAAGCGGAAGATATACATCAATGTTGTGAAAATATTCCTTGAAAATCAAAACAAACACTACATGAAAAACGGTGTTGACCGGGAGGCTGAACGGCTTATCCTGCAAAGCTACGAGTCCGCAAAGCGGGGGCACAGGGGCATGCCCCTTTCCACGGCCTTTACAACGGATTACGCCCTGGTCGGCATTGGCGCCCCCATCCGCATATTTTTGGCGGATGTAGCAAAACTGCTGGGGACGGAGGCCATTGTCCCCGAACATTACGAAGTTGCCAACGCCCTGGGGGCGGTGGTTGGAAACATCTATGTCTCCTACCCCGTAACCATCCATCCAAACTACGGCCCCGGCGGAATTGAGAATTACACGGTTTTTGGTTTTACCGGCAACCGGGTCTTTACAACGCTGAAAGACGCGGAACTTTTTGCCGCGGAGGAAGCCAAGGCCGGCGCCCGCGCGGAGGCGGTTAAACGGGGGGCCTCCGGGGAGATCACCGTAACCTGTAGTTTTGATAAAAAGGACGCCCAGGCCAAGAGCGGCTCCGTGTATATGGGTACCACCGTAACCGGCTGCGCCGCGGCCGCGGGAATTGCCGCGGGCAATACGACCGCCACTTAACTAGCAGCCTGTTGTACTTGTAGGTTTTTGCTCCACGTTGTGTCGCAAAAACCACGATAAATGGGCTGCTTACGGAGTTTGCAAGGTAAAATCGCCTCATAGGTGGTACCCATTCGGC
>JAIRND010000010.1 GCA_031258225.1 Treponema sp.
TCTTGCAGGAAAAAAACACCCCGCACACAGTACACATAGTGACAGCCAAAACCAACACGATTCGTTTCATTACACGCTCCTCCAAAAAAATATTTTATGCTCTACGAGCACAAGCACCATACAAGCCCCCGCGGAATCCGGCAGGTCCCTTTGTACTCCGCAGTAAAATTAGCGCGGTACAAAAAATCGGAAGACACGGTAAGGGAACTACCAGGCCGGAAAAATACAGGAGGAGCAGAACTGCGGGAGGGCAGCCGGGTAACAAAACAACCGGCCCCGTCTTTAAGAAAGACATCCAACATTAAAACTACCTACGCGACATATATCAATTCCACTGGAAAGTGCTTTCAGAATACAACATTTTTTCGTACCTGTCAAGGAATTTTAGACAGGAATTTTAGCAGAGATTTTAACGTATGTTCCCGTGGGGACCGTGTTATCGTAACGCCCCCCCTTGAAAATTGGCCGCCGGGACACGAAAATTACCAATCAAGGAGTAATGGCATGTTGATTCCGAAAGTAGAACACAGGATTGGTCAATATCTGGGATTCTTAAAGGGCCGCCGCTACCGGGAGATTGCGGCGCTTGACTTTGAGGCCCTGGTTACGGAGGAAACGTTCCGTAATCCCGCCGCCCTGCCCCAGGGCCCCTGGAACAGAGTTGCAAACCCCTGGGGGTACGGCAAACCCTGGGCCTGCTGCTGGTTTCGTTCGAACTTCGCCATTCCCGCGCGGAGCGAGGCGGATTACCCCCTGTACCTGCGGATTCTGCCGAACGCGGATTCGCTCCTCTTTCTGGACGGAAAACCGGCGGGGGCCTTTAACCCGGTTCACAAAAAGGTGAAGATCCCCCAGGGCATGGCGGACGGCGGGACCCATACCCTCCACCTGGAAGCCTATTCGGGGCACCCCTATCCGGGCTGCCACCCCTTTGAGGGGGAGAAGGTCCTGCTTACCCTTCAGCACCAGATCGACGGGTACCCCTGTGTTTTCCAGGGCGGCGCGCTTGTTGAACGGGTGGAACCGGTCTACAGCCTCTACTACGACGCGGCCTGTCTATTCGATCTGGCCAAAATCCTGCCCGCCAATTCCCTGCGGAAGGCGCGGATCCTCAAGGGCCTCTACGACGCCTTAACGGGCATACACTACGATTCCTCCGGGAAAACGCTGGAAAGGGAAGCGTCGCGGACGGCCCGGCGTATCGCACCCCTGCTGGGCGCCGTAAACGGGCCCACCACGCCGAAGATTCACCTTATCGGACATGCCCACATCGACCACGCGTGGCTCTGGCATATCGGGGAAACAGAGCGAAAGGCCGCCCGGACCTACATCAACATGGCCCGCCTGGCGGAGGAGTACCCCGATTTCGTATTCATCCAGAGCCAGCCGGCCCAGTTGGAGATCATCAAAAACGAGTACCCCGATATTTTTGCCGCCGTCAAGACGGCCTACGCAAAGGGAAATTGGGAACCCAACGGCGGCATGTGGGTGGAGGCGGACTGTAACCTCTCCGGCGGCGAATCCCTGATTCGTCAGTTCCTGGTGGGGAAACGGGCAAACCGGGAGATGCTGGGCTGCGAGGCGGATACCCTCTGGCTTCCCGATGTGTTTGGGTACGCCGCGGCCCTGCCGCAGATACTTTCAGGCTGCGGGATCAAATATTTTGTTACCAGTAAAATTAACTGGAACGACACCACCCGCTTTCCCTACGATACGTTCATCTGGCGGGGCATTGACGGCACGGGGATCAAAACCCACTACATCTCCTCCCGGATGCGGGGCTACAACGGCAAGGTTGGGCCGGAATTCCTGGCCGAACTCTGGGATCAGATACAGCACAAGGAAATTCAGTCCGAGGCGATCAACGCCGTGGGCGAAGGCGATGGAGGCGGCGGCACCGCCCGCGGGGATCTGGAAATGGCCAGGCGCCTGGGAAATCTGGAAGGGGCGCCCAGGGCGGCGTGGAACAAGGTCTCCAGCGCCCTGGACAGCATCTTTGGGCCCGACGGGGAAACCGAATGGCCCCAGTGGCGCGGGGAACTCTACCTGGAACTGCACCGCGGCACCTACACCACCCAGGCCCGGACCAAACGGTACAACCGGCGGCTGGAATTTGCCCTGCGCCACACCGAAGCCTTCCGCGCCATCATGGCTATGGAGGGCTGGCTGGACTACCCCCACGGGGAACTCCTGAGCATCTGGAAGACCCTGCTGACCAACCAGTTCCACGACATCATCCCCGGTTCGTCCATCAACCGGGTGTACCGGGAGGCGGAGGCGGCCTACCGGCGGATCGAGGACTCCCTGGACGGCCTGATACGGCCCCTGCGGCAGAGGATACACGGGGCCTTCCGGGCCGGGCGCGGGGCCGGGACGGAATCCGCCCTGACCCTGTTCAACGATCTTGCCTGGGAGCGGCATGACCCGGTTTTTGTGCCGGCCTCCGTACTGGGAGCGGAACCCAATGCCCCGCGATCCGCCGTGGGCCGGTTCCCCGTTCAGTATTTTGAAAACATTGACGGTGAAAAAACCGCGGTCTTTTCCCCCAACGTGCCGTCCCTGGGCTGGACTCACCTTGCGGGGACACCCAACCAACCCAGAAAAACCGCGCCTTTTGAATACGCGGGCCAAACCCTGGATACCCCCTTCTACCACATCCGGTTTGATAAATCCGGGGTAATTGAGGGCATAACGGACAAGAATCAACGGCGTGAACTGGTCCACAAGGGCGGACGTTTTAATTACTTCGTAAGCGCCCAGGACGTACCCATCGTGTGGGAAGCCTGGGATATTGACGCCGACTGGACCAGGTATCTGGAGGAGGAAACCCGGCTCCAGTCCACCAGCCTCGTTACGCTGGGAACCGAGTGCTGTATCCTGCGCCGGACCTACCTCATCGGAAAAGCCTCTACCCTGACCCAGGACATGATCGTCTACGCCGCGGCCAAACGTATCGACTTTGTTACCAGGGTGGACTGGCACGAAAAACGGCGGCTCCTCAAGGTATGTTTTGACAGCGCCATTGACAGTGCCCAGGTCCGCTGCGAGGTCCAGTACGGCCACCTGCTGCGCAATACCCACCAGAACCTTCCACAGGACCGGGCCATGTTTGAAGTCTGCGCCCACAAGTGGATCTCCCTGGAAGAAACGGGTTCCGGCCTGGCCCTGCTCAACGACTGCAAGTACGGCCACGACGTGAACGGGAACAGGCTGCGGCTTACCCTGCTCCGCTCCCCCACCGCCCCGGACGAAGAGGCGGATCAGGGTGAACAGCGTTTTACCTACGCGCTGTTTCCGTTTGAGGGAACCTTCGCGCAGGCCGGGGTAATCCGGGCCGCCTACGAACTCAACGCCCCCATTACCTGCGAAGGCGACGCTTGCAAAAGCGACGCTTGCAAAAGCGACACTTGCGAAAGCGACGCTTGCGAAAGTGACGCTTGCGAAAATCATGCCATGACCATCTCCGATAGCGCGGAAACCGCCATGAAGGAAGACTTGTCCCTTTTGTCGATAGACAACCCGGCGATCATCCTGGAAAGCCTTAAAGCGCCGGAACCGCCCTTCGGCTCCACCGGGGAAAAGGGCGCCTCACCCCTGGTCCTGCGGCTCTACGAAAGCACCGGGGCCCACGCCAGAACAACGCTGCGCTTTGCCCCCGGCCATGATGATCGGGGGCGTCTTGCCGCAGCCTGGGAAACGGACATGCTGGAACGGGAAAAAACCCGTCTGGACTGCCTTCATAACACGTTGTGCCTCGAATTCCGGCCCTTCGAAATCAAAACAGTGTGGGTGAAATTCGGGGAAGTAGTACCGGACCTGGGTATCTTTTAAGGTAAGGTCCTGACCAGGACCCGTCCTTGTCAACGGCGTTGAGTTATCATTAAACTATCCGGAAGGAGACATGCATGACATCAAAAGAACGGATCGGACGCATGTTTGAACACCGGGAGGCCGACCGGGTACCCATTACCGACGGCCCCTGGGCCGGAACGCTGGCGCGCTGGAAGAAAGAAGGCATGCCCGCCGGCGCCGACTGGCGGGACTTTTTCAACGTGGACAAGATCGAAACCATCAGTGTGGATATCAGCCCCCGCTACGAAGCAAAAGTACTGGAAGAAACGGCGGACTACATAATAAGCACAACCAACTACGGCATCACGTTAAAAAATTTCAAGATACCCGATTCAACCCCGGAATTTCTGGATTACAGGGTAAACACGCCGGAAAAATGGGCGGAAGCCAAGGCCCGCATGGACCTTGCCCGGGACAGAATACCCTGGGATTTCCTCAAAGAAAACTACCCGCGCTGGAAGGCCGAAGGCCGCTGGATAACCGGTCTTTTCTGGTTCGGATTCGACGTACTCCACTCGTGGATGGCGGGAACGGAAACCGTTCTTATCGCCATGCTTGAAGAACCTGAATGGTTCAGCGATATGGTGAGTACCTTTCTGGACCGCACCATTGCCCTTTACGATATCCTGTGGGACGAAGGCTATACCTTCGACAGCATCTTCTGGTACGACGACATGGGCTACAAGAACCGTACTTTTTTTTCAAACGAACTGTACGCGGAACTGCTCCAGCCCATCCACAAACGGGCCATTGACTGGGCCCACAACCACGGCATCAAAGCCCACCTCCACTCCTGCGGCGACGTTATGACCAGGGTTCCCCAACTGGTTGAAATCGGCCTTGACGCGCTTAACCCCATCGAGATAAAGGCGGGCATGGACCTTAAAGTCCTTAAACGCGATTACGGAGACAAGCTGGTGTTCCACGGCGGCGCGGACGCCCTGCTGATGGACAAGCCCGCCAAGATCATCCCGTACATTGAGGAGGTCCTCCCCATCGTAAAAGAAAACGGGGGCTACATCTTCTCGTCGGACCATTCCATCCCCAACACCGTTTCACTGGACTGTTACCGGCAGATCGTGGATACCGTCAAACGGCTGGGCGCCTACTAGGAGCCTGTGGGGCTTTGGCGATGCAGCAGTTTCGCAAAATAGACAAAATTCAGATCGCGCAGATCAACAAGTACAACGTGATCCGCTGCCTGATGAGGGAAGGCCCCATAAACCGCGCGGCCATCGCCAAACGCCTGGGCCTGAGCATCCCTACCGTCATGTTTATAACCGAGACCCTGCTCAAGAGTACCTTTATCCGTTCCATCGGGAAGGGCGTATCGTCGGGCGGCAAACCGCCGGAGATGCTCGAAATCGTGCCGGAACGGTTTTTCTACATCGGCCTGGACATTGGGAGAACAATGATCCGGGCGGTCGCGGTCAACGCGGTATCCCGGCAGGTAGCCTGCGTCGAGGAACCGACGAACAATCCCGCGCCGGAAAAAAAATTCGTGGACCGGATCGCCGGAATCATCCTCAAAATCGCCGGACAGCTCAAGACGGAAAACAACAGAATCCTTGGGGCCAGCATAGCCATGCCGGGGCTTATCGAAAAAGAAACCGGCGTGGTCCTCTTTTCCCCGGATTTCGGCTGGAACAACATCCCCCTCCAGGAATGGCTTACGGCAAAAATCCCCTTCCCCGTTCTGCTGGAAAATGCCAACCGCGCCCTGGCCCTGAACGAAGTGTTCCTGATGGGGGGAGAAAATTCCCATACAACCTTTGCCGTGAACCTGGGCTACGGCATAGGCGCGGCCCTGGTGATCGGGGAAGACCTGTACACCGGCGCCAGCGGAACCAGCGGCGAGATTGGGCATATCACGGCCCTGCCCCAGGGCCCCGTCTGCCACTGCGGCAACCGGGGCTGTCTGGAAGCCGTGGCCTCCGGCGCGGCCATTGCCGCCCAGGGGAAAAGCGTCCTCGAATCACAGGGCCCCGGATCACGGAAAGCCTCAAAAATACGGGAACTGGCCGCCGGTGATCCGGAGAAGGTAGACGCGGCGCTGGTATTCCGGGCCCGCGAACTGGGCGATAAAGAGGCCGCCCGCATTGTAAACAGCGCGGCCGAACACATCGGCATCGGGCTCTCTATGGCCATCAACGTCCTGGACCCCGACCGGCTGGTACTCTGCGGCGGCCTTATGCGGAACGGCCCCTTTTTCCTCGAAAAAATAAAGGCCAGCATAGAGACGCACCGCATGCGCCAGGCTGGCCGTGCCGTCATCATCAGCACCGGCAGGGGCGGCGAATACAGCACCGCCAACGGGGCCTGCCGGGTTCTTTCAAACTCCCTGTGGCGGAACCGGCAACTGCCCGTGTAACGCGTTTTTGGTCCTTGCGCCCAATATTAATTCCATCTGCCCCGCGTCCTATATCGTTACCGTGCGCTGTTCCCTGTGGGAAATGTAGGCGTTCTCAAGGAGTTCGGTCAAGGCAATGCCCCGCTCCGTGTCAAAGGGAATCGGCTTCCCGTCGATAATGCCGTCCAGCCACATCCGCATAGCAGGCGGCAGCGGATCGGGAAGGTGGTCAGGAATAATCCAGCCCTCCTTGAACTTCTTGGATCGGACCTTGATCTGATCCCCCACCTGGACCACCGCCCCCTCGGTCCCCAGGAGTTCAAAACAGTTGGCGCCGTAGGGAGACACAAAACCGGTCTCCAGGACCGCAATCGCGTTATTCTCAAACTCCGCCACCGACACGGCGTGATCCTCCGCGGGAGGCGGACAGCAGGTCGTGTTAAAGATCGAGGCGATACGCCTGGGTTTACCCAGCAGGTAGGCCGCCGTGTACATGGGGTGGCAGCCCAGGTCCATCATCGCGCCGCCCCCCGCCTTTTCCACATCGTACCAGTAGGAGGGCAGCCAGCCCGCCAGAGAACCGTTGTGGGCGGTACGCATCCGCATGTAGTTCACCGTCCCCAGAATCCCCTGGGCAATAGCATCCTTACAGTACCGCACAATGGAAGTGGTCAAATGGGGATGGGATATGCAGAATTTAACCCCGTTTCTGGCAATGGCCTCCGCGATGATCTTGCATTCCTTCACCGTGGGGGCCAGAGCCTTTTCAGTAAAGATATGTTTCTTCGCGTTCGCCGCGGCAACCATGACCTTGCAATGCTCACTGGTGGCCGTACTGACCACTACGCCGTCCACATCGGAACGGGCCAGGGCCTTGTCAAGGTCCCCTTCAAAATCGACCCCCAGGTCCCGCGCCCAGGCCGCGCCGCGCCCGGCATCCTCGTCCCACACACAGGTAACCTGCGCATCCGGCTGAGATTGGACGTACGCTCCGTACCCTTCCGCGTGAACATGCCATTTCGAAACCATCAGTATCCTGATCATAAATGCCTCCTGTTAAACCGTATATTAAACCGTAATTGAGGGAATGACTATTTCCACTTCTCTTTTGAGTTTAGCGGAACGATAGATACCGTCACAGATAGCCTGGTTGTACAGAATCTCCTCCCCCGGAATCGGCGCCGGCCCGTTTGTTATGATGGCGTCCACAAAACCCCGGATCTTGGCGGCAAACGTATCCTTGTGAACCATTCCCGCGTAGGCGTTAAAGGGGTAGGACGGTTCAATCACCGAATCGATATGCATCCCGTTCACGTCGGTATAGTACATGTACCGGGAAGGGGCGTTAAGCGCGTCAAATCCGCACACAAGTTTGATAGCCCCCTCCGTACCAAGCCACAGGGTATCCCCCAGGGTGTCCGCGTGCATTGCCCAGGACTGCTTGAACACATAGGTAATGTCCCCCTCCAGACGCACCAGGGCGACGGAGAAATCGTCCACATCAAAGGTAGCCGCGCCGGGCCAGTACTTCGGGTTTTTACCGAAATAGTCGGTCGCGATGGCGGAAACCGTCAGCGGTTTTGGGTAATGTACAGCATGGAGACATTCATCAATGGAGTAGCAGCCAATGTCCCCCAGGCAGCCGTAACCGGCCTTTGCCTTGTCCACAAAGGTCCCCTCCGGAATCCCCCGGCGGCGGCCCCCGCCGGACTGGATGTAGTACACCTTCCCCAGCGCGCCGGAGCCGATAATATCATCCACCTTCCGGCGCATGTAATCATACCTGGGCTGAAACCCAATGGTCAGTATCTTCCCCGCTTTCCGGGAAGCCTTAACCATATCCGCCGCCTCCTGAATAGTGAACGACATGGGTTTTTCGCAGAGTACGTGTATCCCCGCCTCCAGAGCGGCAATCGTACATTCCGCGTGGGTGGTATTGTAAGTACAAATACTAACTCCATCCAACTGGACCTTTTTAATAAGGTCATGGCAATTATCAAAGGCAGGAACAGTTTTTAGATCGTAGGCATCAAGAAATTTTCTGGCTTTGCCGGGAACAATGTCGCAGGCCCCGGTAATTTCCACATCCTCAAAGGACACATAGGGCTTCATGTGGGCATGGGCAATGCCCCCAGTTCCGATAATGCCAATCTTCAATTTTTTCCCCATCTGGGTACCTCCAATGCTGAATGGGGGTAGTATATCTCAACCCGGTGTGATTATCTAGGAACCAGGGCAAAGCCCTGGGCTTTGCCCTGGGCTTTGCCCCGCATAAGTTTTATCAAAGCCGCCGTCTGCGGGCGCCTGCGACGCGGAGCGGTGGCGTTGGAGCGTGATATGAAAACCGGCGTTAGCTCGTACTGTTTTGAAAAATTAAGAAGAGGGGGAAGCTATACCCTGTTCGACGCCATAGCTTACGTGAAAGAAACCGGCTTCGACACCATCGAATTCACCGAATTTCCAAAAAACGGGGATCTGGGCCCACAGGACTTTGCCCGGAAGATACGCGATGCCTGTAACGCCGCGGGCCTTTCCGTCGCGAATTACGCCGTCGGCGCCGATTTCCTTTACGGTTCCGGGGGAGACATCAAACGGGAAACGGCCCGCGTCAAAGAATCCGTGGACATCGCCGCAATTCTTGGCGCGCCGGGCCTGCGCCACGATTCAGGCTGGGGCTTCAAGGACACGGCGCTGGGCCGGAACTACCGGGACGCCATCCGGATTATGGCGCCGGCCATTCGGGAAGTAAGCGAATACGCCGCCGCCGCGGGGATCCGGACCATGTGCGAAAACCACGGGACCTTTATGCAGGACAGTTACCGCATGGAAGAACTGGTACTGGCGGTGAACCACCCGAACTTCGGCCTTCTGGTGGACATAGGGAATTTCATGTGCGCCGACGAACCGAGCCTCCACGCCCTGCCCACGGTCATGCCCTATGCCTTTCATATCCACGCCAAAGACTTCCTGTGGAAACCCGGCAGGGAACCAAAACCGGACAACTCCTGGTTCTCCACCCGTGCCGGAAACCACCTGCGGGGCACCATCCTGGGACACGGCGAAGTATCCGTGGCCCAATGCCTCGAATACATCAGGAAAAGCGGCTATGACCAAACCATTTCCCTTGAGTTCGAGGGATCAGAGGAACCGCTTGAAGCCATCCGGCGGGGCTACGAGTTCATCAAGACCTTCTGTTGACTGCGCCGGTCCTAGCAGTTTGTCGCGCTTCGCGCGTAAAACCCAAAAAATCGCCGAATAGGTACCACCTATGAGGCGATTTTACCTTACAAACTGCGTAAGCAGCCCAATTATCGTGGTTTTTGCGAC
>JAIRND010000040.1 GCA_031258225.1 Treponema sp.
CCCCCCCCCCCCCCCCCCCCATTCGTATAGTAGTTTAGCGTGTAGTTCTCCTTCTCCTCATCTCTCTCGTGGGGTCCGGCCATGAAAAACTCTGGTTTTTCAGTCAGGCTCAGGCGTTACCGGTCGCTCTACCTCTTTATCCTTATCCCTATTGTCTACTACATCGTGTACCGGTACTTCCCCATTGTGGCACAGTTCGTCCTCTCGTTTAAGAACTACCGTATCAGGGCGGGCTCTGGGGCAGTCCTTGGGTGGGGTTTGAGAACTACAAATCCCTGTTCTCCACCCCCGAAACGAGCCGTATTATCGTCAATACCGTGGTCATAAGCCTTTTGCGGCTGGCCATCGGCTTCCTGCCCCCCATCGTCCTGGCGATTTTTCTCTTTGACATGACCTCTTCCCGGTATCGTAGAATTAGTCAGAGCATCCTGTACATACCCCACTTCTTTTCCTGGGTGGTTATCTACGCCATTGTCCAGGCCCTTTTCCAGTCCAGCGGCTACGTCAGCAACATTCTTGTGAGTTTGGGGGGTAAACCGAAAAACTTCCTCATGGATATAAAGTGGTTCTACCCCCTGCTGTTCGGTTCCGAACTGTGGAAGGAGATTGGCTGGGGGACCATCATCTACCTGGCCGCCCTGACCAACATCGACCCCCAGTTGTACGAAGCCGCCAGGGTTGACGGCGCGGGCCCCATACAGCGAATCGTCCACATCACCCTGCCCGGCATCTTCCCGGTCATCGCCTTCTGTCTGACCATAGCCCTGGGGAACATCCTTAACAACGCGGGTACGGAGCAGCTTCTGTTGTTTTATTCCCCTGCGACCTATTCAATCGGGGACGTTATCGGTACCTGGGTGTACCGGCGGGGTCTGGGGGAATTCAAGTACAGCCTGGGGGCCGCGGTATCCCAGTTCAACTCGGTGGTGGGGCTTATTCTGGTCCTCTGTTTCAACAAGATTTCCCGCAAATTCTTCGGCGTGGGGATTTGGTAAAGGGGGAAACGATGAGACTAACTGCCGGTGATAAGGTTTACCAAACAGTAATTTATGTAAGTATTTCCCTCTTACTAGTGTTTGCTCTTTTCCCGTTGTTCTATGTAGTAAGCACATCGCTTGTTTCTCAGGCCGACTGGGCAGCGTCAAACGGCAGAATGTTAATTCCACTGCATCCGACACTGGAAGCGTACCGGCATATTATACAGAACCGGACAACGTTTTTCCGCGCTTTCGGGGTGAGCATAATACGGACTATTTTGGGTACCGGCTCTACCGTGTTTTTCAGCATGTGCCTGGGTTATGTACTGTCCCGGAAAGACCTTCCTTTTAAAAAAATACTGCTGTTAATGACCCTTATCACCATTCTTTTTAACGGCGGCCTTATCCCCACGTTCCTGGTAGTAAACGCCACAAAAATATACAACACCATCTGGGCGCTGATTATCCCCGGCATGGTCGATTCCTGGTCGGTATTGATATTCCGCCAGTTTTTTATGAATACCCCCGAATCAATAGAAGAATCCGCACGCATAGACGGTTCGGGTGAAATCGCCATTATGTGGGTGATTGTGGTTCCCCTGAGCAAGGCGGTCATCGCTGCCCTTACGCTGTTTGCGGCGGTAGGTCACTGGAACGCCTGGTTTGACGCGGTAGTGTATATACAGAATGTGGAACTAAAGCCCTTCCAGCTTCTCATGCGGGACCTGATGACAACGACATTTACCATGGCGTCGCCGGAAGCTACGGTCGGGGTCGATCTTAGCAGGCAAATAACGCCGAACGGCGTCCGTATGGCGGTTACCGTAGCAGGGGTCCTGCCGATTTTATGCATCTATCCCTTTTTGCAGAAGTACTTTACCAAAGGCGTGTACATGGGGGCGGTAAAAGAATAAACGGTTAGATCCACAAGGTGTTTAATCCGCATCGCGGTTTAAATAAATTTTTTTAAGGAGAAAAGAATGAAAAAAACAAAGTTTGTTTTGGCGGTACTACTCGCGGTAGTAACAACCCTTCCCGTTATGGCGGCCGGCAGGCAGGCCCAAAGCGGTACAGGTTCCGGCGGGGCCGTAAAGATTGAAGCCTTCCTGGAGCCATGGGTGAACCAGACAATTGAAGGCAGCGACCCCTACCGGGATTACATCAACCAGCTTACGGGTGCGGACTGGACAATAACCATTACCAGCGATTTTACCGCTGAATTAACCACCCGTGCCGTGGCGGGCAATCTCCCCGATTTGATCCAGCTTCCGGACACAAGGAGGCTGGACAGTATGTATAACGAAGGTATTCTGCTTGCCGACTGGACTCCCTACAAGGCCAGCCTTCCTAATGCTATTAAAGCCATGGGTGATTCCGCTATTACCAGGTTTACCACTAATGGAAAGCTGATATGTATAAGCACCGAGCCGGGGGATCAACTCTGGGCATGGAACATCCGCAAAGACTGGCTTGCCAAGCTGGGTCTCAAAATGCCTACAACGCCCGACGAGTTTTTCAATGTCCTTAAGGCGTTTACCGAAAACGATCCTGACGGAAACGGCAAAAAAGACACCTACGGCTTAACGGCGGCAGGGGACGGAAAAAACATCAACGAATTGAGCAATCTTGGGCTTATGTACGGGCCGACCAGTTGGTATGTTTCCAACAACAATGTGAGCCATCCGATTATTGACGGTAACTACCGGAAAACCCTCGACTTTATCCGGCGCGTACACAGCGCCGGGTATATTGACCCGGATTGGTACACCATATCATGGGGAGATCGCGTCCCCGGGTTGCTGAATAATGGCATATACGGCGTGGCATGGTATCCACCTGAAGCCCTGTTGCAGGAAGGAGGACGCTATCGTCGCGACCAGGCTGGAACCGATTGGTGGGACGTCATGCCTACCCCCAAGGGCGGCCCCGACGGCGGCAAGCTGATTGCACTGCCCATTTATGGCGCCATCAACACGGTATCCGCAACAACCGGCAGGGATCAGGCCAAGATGGCAGCTATTACCAAGCTGCTTAACGAAGCCGTCCCGCTGAACGAGGCCTACTACGCTATCAGATACGGTGTAGGCATTGACAAGTTCACCATGGAAATGATAGAGGGCCGGGCTTATGTTGACATGGGGGCAGGGCCGATTTCCCAGGGCGCCAGAATGGGCGAAGCTCCCGGACAGAGCCAAGCGCTCTGGAACTGGGGCAAGATCATTTGTACCTATTCCCTAACCGGAAACGGGCTTGTCGGGCAGGAACCTACCATCGATAGCCAGAATCGTCAGGGCATAAAACTGAGCAATATTGTAATGGCCCAGCCCAGGATTGGCAATGATCACCTCCTCCTCAACCTCAATAGTGATTACTCCACCGCTACCGAAACGCTAGTCAATGAATTCACCATCCAGTACATCCTGGGCCAGACCTCGGACTACGACGGCTTTGTACGGCAGTGGCTTGCCTCAGGCGGCCAGGCCCTGCTTGACGAAGCTACCCAACAGCTCAAGGGTTACGGCAGGATACGGTAACGGAGTCTTGTCGTTAAACCGGGAATTCGGCTAATATGCCGGATTCCCGGTTAGCGGGATAAGAATAATAATCGTGAAGATGGAGGAAGAAAATCATTATGGACACAGACTCCCTGCTAAAAACCTACGCGACCCCCTATAAATACGGAAAGGCGGTACTGGAAGGCTCCGGCATCGAGGGGGCCTTTGATTCCCTTGCGGTGGACGTTCCCTTTCTGTTCCGGCACCGGGGCCGGTATTTCATGCTCTACACCGGCTTTGACGGGACGGGCTACCAGTCCGCCCTGGCGGTAAGCGGCGATCTCCTCACCTGGAAGCATCACGGTATGGTTTTGAAACGGCTCAACCAAACAGGCAAGTGGGACGGCGTCAGCATTGCCGGCACCTGGATACTCAGGGACATGGACCTCTGGGGGAATTACGAACTTGAAAAGTTCGAGAGCAGGTATTGGATGATCTACCACTCCTATCCGGGGGAAGGTTACGAGACCGGCGCCGCCGAGATGGGCCTTGCCTGGACGGAGGACGAAAACCTCCTGGACTGGCACCGCCTGGAAGAACCGATCTATTCCTGGAGGGGCGGCGCGGACTGGGAAAAGGCGGGCCTTTACAAAGCCTGCTTCTTCCGGCATCAAGACCTCTTTTACATGTACTACAACGCGAAAAACGAGGAGTCCGGCTGGGTCGAACAGACCGGGCTGGCTACCTCAAAGGACCTGCTTCATTGGGAGCGGTACGAAGGCAATCCGGTACTTAAGGTAGAAGACGGCTCCTGGCGCAGCCTATTCGTTTCGGATCCCAACATTGTAAAGGACGGCGATCTGTGGCTCAACTTTTTCTTCGGGTATGACGGAAGGCACGCCCAGGGCGGCATAGCCTGTTCGACGGATCTGTTCCACTGGGAGATGGCGGAAGAGCCTATTCTAAAGTCCGGCGCCGAAGGGGAAATCGACGCGACCCACGCCCACAAGTCCGGGATCATTACCGCAGGGAAACGGCTCTGGCATTTCTACAACGCGGTCAGGCCCTGGCGTCCCGGAGACCGGACGAAAAACGGCGATGAATACCGGGTCATCAGTGTAGCGAGTTCGGAGCCGTTTTAAGAGCGACGGCTGACTCATGCCCCGCAGCAGTGCTTGTACTTCTTGCCGCTGCCGCAGGGGCATGGATCGTTACGGCCCACCTTGGGCTGGGCGCGGTGGACGGTTTTCGGCGGCCCGTAATCCTGATCTTCATCCTGATCTTCATCTTCATCTTCATCTTCATCTTCATCGATGTCAAGCTGATTTTTCAATTTTTTTATTTTTTTTGAAAGTTGGTACAGCATCTTTTCCGGATCACGGGTACGCAGGGCGGTGTTGAAAAAAGAAGCGTGGAGGGCGTAAAGTTCGGGGAATTCTTCCCTTAGACGCCTAATCTGCGGATCGTATAATTTCTTGTCCCTTAAGAGATTGAATTCTATTGCCAATAGTTCAAGCTCGTCGTCTTCATCCCTGTCTTCATAAGCGGTGTTTAATATTACGAAAAGGTCGCGGAAAATTTCATGATAGTTTTTCTCCAGCAGGTGTTGAGCCTCGAAGTTTATTCGGATGTTTTCAAGCTGATCCAACATCGGCTGATTTAAATCCGGAAGCAAATCCGCCATTTCTTTTAATTCGGGGTAGAGTGCCGCCAGGCTGTCGTCCGGAACAAACAAAGCTATTTCATGCAGGGCCTGCCGGCCTTCGCTTCTGCCATTCTGGCCTCCTTCGCGGATCAGACGGATAATCTGCTGTAAATGTCCCCTGGCATTTTCGACTTTGCTGATACCGCTGGTAATAAACGCGTGGGCGTAGAGGTAGATTTTTTCCCACTCATTGGTCTTGACTTCTTTGACCGCTTCAAGGGCCTCATTACTAATCTCCTGAAGTTCGTCAAACATGCCGGGACCGCCTTTCGCGATGATACAGGAAACATGCAGGGACCAGCCATGAATGGAAGAAGGGTCCAGTACAAGGGCGCGCTGTACTTCGGTCAGGGCTTTTTTGTGCCAGCCGCGATCCAGATAACATTGGCCAAGTTTCCTGGCGTATTGGGCATTATCGGGATGCCTCCGGCAAAGTTCCTTCCAGACATCTGCGGCCTTGCCGTTTTTATCATCAGCCGAAAGGGAGAAGGCGTACTCTTTCCTGACGTTCTCCAGTTCGGGGTGGCGTTTCAGGATAAACTCGTACAAGTCCGCCGCTTCGTTGTGCTTGCCAAGGCTGTCCAGCCGGCGGGCCTCGTGGAAAAGGGGCGCGACGGAAGCGGGAAGTTTGCCTATGGCATCGTATTCGGCGCGTTTTTGCTTGTCGCTAAGGGTTTCGTAGGCGGCGCGGATTTCCTTGAATTCTTCGGGAAAACGGTCGGGCTGATAGGTACGGACCATGTTGAAGTAGGCCCGCTTTATCTCCGCGTCTGTGGCCTTGGGTGAAATTTCCAAAACCTCGTAATAAGTTTTTTGCTTTTTTTTAAAGAGGAACAAAGAAACCTCCTAAAAATTTCCGCCGCCGGCCGCAAAGGCAGGCCAGGGCTTTCGCGGCAAGGGAATTTCCGCGATCCCGTGTCATGACATCCGCAAAACAATCAAGGGCGGGACCATACCGTTTTGCCAGCGCCCAAAGACAGCCCTGTATGCTAAGGAACCGTACATTTTGGCAGGATCTTGCAGCCAGGGCCGCGGCTTTCCACTTTTTTTTACCGGCCAGGAGGACAATTCGATTCAGGGGCGATTCCGGTTCCCGTGTTTCTTCCCCAAGTTCAATCCGGCAAATCTCCGCCAGGCGGACCGCGCCTGAGTGTTCGGGATTCAAAAAATGGGCAAACTTCGCGTAAACAAGAGCCGCGCTCAGATCCCGCCGTTTCGCCGCCGCAAGGCCCAGCCGGTAGTAACGCCTTCCCAGCTCTTCTGTTATCATCATGACGATTTATCCATCTTTTCCATTACTTCAAGCATGAGCATTAATTGGTCCCGCAGTTCCTGGGCATTTTCCTGGTTTTTCAACAGTAACGCTTCCTTAAGCCGCCGCGTAAGAAGGCCGATGTCGCCGCCTATATCCCTGCCGGAAGCGATAAGTTTTTCCGCCTTGCGTATCAGGGGACGGAAGGGCCGCGCCCCTTCCGCCTCCTCCCATTTCGATAAATCCAAAAGGGGCCCGGCCTTTACCCCGGTGGTGCTGATCTCCGCGGAAACCTGCCTGCCGGTAGAAACTACGCTTGCCTTTACCTGGAGGATGCCGTTCATATCGTAGCCAAAGGTTACTTCAATTTGTTCTTTCCCCTGTCTGGCGGAGGGGATTTCGGTAAGGTGCAGTTCGCCAAGCCGCTCGTTGTTGTCCGGGTCAGAAGATTCCCCCTGGTACACATGGATAAGTACCTCGGTCTGGTAGTCTGCTGCCGTAGTGTAGAGTTTCGTTCTTTCGGTAGGAATTGTGATGTTCCGGGGGATGACGGGATCAAATACCTGCCGGCTGCCGAACAGGCCGCGTTCCAGAGGCGCTGTTCCCAGGGTGTAGGGGCATACATCGGTAAGTACCAGGTCTTTATTGTGGATGCTGCCCTCGATAAGCCCCGCCTGAATTGCAGCGCCCCGGGCCACCGTTAGATCGGGGTCTACCAGGGAATGGGGAACCGTGCCCAGGGTGTCCTCCACCAGTTTTTTTACGCAGGGGATCCGTGTGGAGCCCCCCACCAGGAGAATAATCTGCAAATCCTCACGGCCAAGTTTCGCGTCCGCCAGGGCGCTCAGCATTGGTTCCCGCGTGGACTGAACCTTCTCCGTGATCCACTCTTCAAATTCATTACGGCCAATGGTCTTGTCCACCGAAATCGGCTTTCCGTCTTTACCGGTCAGGAGGAAGGGGAGGGACACCCGGAATTCCTCCCGGGTGCTCAGGGCGATTTTGCAGTCCTCCGCGGCCTTTTTTAGCCGCATAAGGGCCCTTTCGTCCCCCAGGGGATCGGCAAGGCGGGTCATGATGATCTCATCAAAATCCTTGCCGCCCAGGTGGTTGTTGCCGCAGCTTGCCTTTACTTCAATAACCCCTTCAAAAAGTTCAAGGACCGTTACATCAAGCGTGCCGCCCCCCAGATCGTAGACCAGCACGTTTTTACATTCCTTGAGGTTCGAAAGGCCGTAATCCAGGGCGGCCGCGGTAGGTTCATTGATGATGCGTTCAACCTGCAGTCCCGCCAGTTCCCCCGCCTTCGCGGTGGCCCGCCGCTGGACATCGGTAAAATAGGCCGGTACGGTGATCACGGCACGGTCTATTTTTTCCCGCAGATTGGTTTCCGCGCAGCCGACCAGATACCTAAGGAGCATGGCCTGAATCTCCTCCGGCGCGTATTCCTTCCCGTGGGCTTTGAGTTTTTCATTGCTGCCGGTGAGCCGTTTAACCTCCATAAAGGTACAGTCGGGCCGTGTAAAAAGGTATTCCGCGGCTTCCTCACCCGCGAGTATTTCTCCATCCTGGCCAATGTGTACCACCGAAGGAGTAATCAGCTTGCCCAGCGTATTGGGAATCAGCTTTGCCGCGCCATTGACAATACAGCCAATTTCCGATGTGGAGGTTCCAAGATCAATACCAACTATTCTGCTCATCTTCCTGTTCTCCTTTGTCATATTCTTGATCGTCATCATGATCTATGATTGATGTTTCTTCGGGTACCTGCCCCCGGCTTACTACCACCGCGGCCTTGCGGACAATGGCGCCTTGATACACGTAACCGCTTTGAAGGACCTGAACCACCTGTTCCTTCGGGAAAGGCGATTCAACGCTTGCCTTCACCGTATGGTACTGGGGATTCAGAGCCTGCCCCGCTTCCCCAAAACGGAGTACGCCGCAGCTGGAGAGGATGCCGCCGGCGTTCTCCCGCTGGAGTTTTGCCTGGTGTTTTAATTCTTCACTGCCGCTCTGCCCGGCGTAGGCGTAGAAATCTTCCAGCAGGTCGGCAAGACCTATTATCGCCGGTATCAGACGATCGGCCCTGGCCCTTTCGGATGCCGCGGTTTCCCGCAAAAAATCCTGTTCTTTTACAAGATCGTAGATTTCCTCAATTTGCAGGGAAGTATCGGTCTGCTTCTTGTCGAATTCCGCCAGAATCTCCCGGCCTGCCGCCGCAATCTCCGCGAATTCATAGTCGGGAAGTTCCCCGGTTTCAAGGGAAAGCAATTTATTAAGTTCGGTTTCAAAGTTTATCATAGGGTTACACTGTTGAGAAATTATGCCCGGAAAGGGGGGACATTGGCAAGGGCCCCGGACCGGGGGTCTCCACCGGGGGTCTCCCCGCTCCAGCCACCCCGCTCCAGCCGGCTTGACCTGGAAAATCCATACGGATAAACTAATCCGCATAGTTAGTTTTAGCTAACAATAAAAGGAAGGATTATGCACGTTGACAGTATCAACCGCCGTTTTATCCGGTTTGGGACCTTCCAACTCCGGTACCGCCGGTTCATTATCGCGGCTCTGGCCGTTTTTACCATTCTAGGCCTGGCGGGATTGGGCAAGATGACCACCAGCGACAACATGGACGAATGGTTTAACGAGTACGACGCCATACAGGTGAATACCGACCGTTTCGAGGAGCTTTTTGGTAACGAAGACCAGGTTCTTGTACTGGTCCAGGCGGAGGACGTGTTTGATCCTGTCGTACTCACCATGATCCGTTCCCTGGGGGCGGAACTTTTGGAAAAGGTTCCCTACGCGAAGGAACTGCGATCCCTTACGGATATGTCTGTCGTTTTTGGGTCCGAGGAAGGTATCGAGGTACGCAGCCCCTTTGAGGACGGTATTCCCCCCGCAGGACCGGAGATGGAGGAAAAGCGCGCCTATATCCTGTCCCGTTCTTCCCTGGTAAATATGCTGGTCTCCGACGACTGCCGGGAAACCTGGCTGGCCTTAAGCCTTTACAACTATGAAAATAAAACCGATTCCACCGAAATGTACTCCGTGGGGCGGGCCGCCCAGGAGATTATCACGGACCCCAAATGGCAAAGCCCCCACTACACCTTGAAGCCTTCGGGCGTGGCCTATACGGAATGGGAGGAAAGCCAGGTTATTATGTCGGAAACCGGCAGGCGGATCATAGGCGGCTTTATCGTGGCGATCTTCTGCCTTATCATCTTTACCCGGTCTTTTAGGGGAGTCATCGTCCCGGTACTAACCATGATCGGGGGCGTAGGATCGGTTTTTGGTTACATGGCCCACCTGGGGATTCCCGCCGATTCCAACCTCATGACTCTGCCCATCCTGCTTGCCATGGCCCTTTCCATCGGCTACGCCATACATCTGGTGAACTCCTTCAAACTTCATTCCCGCCGCCTGGGGAAACGGAAGGAGGCCCTTATCGCCGCAGTGGGGGAAACGGGCTGGCCCATACTGTTTACCGCGGTTACCACCATCGGCGGTCTTCTCTCCTTCCTCTTTACCGGTATTGGCGCCCTGCGCTGGGTAGGCGTTAGCAGTGCCCTTACGGTTTTCGCGGTCTACCTCTACGTGATCCTCCTGGTTCCGGTCCTTTTCAGCTTCGGTAAAGACCGGCGGGGTTCTGAAACTGTTGAAAGCGGAAGTACCGCTGTGGACAGTAAGTTCTGCCGTTTTGGGGAACTGTTAATGCAAAAGCGTGTTCCGGTGATCATCATCGCTTTTGTCATCATAGCCGCCTTTGTCCCCGGTATTTTCGGCATGACCGTGAATCTGGATTATTTTTCGTTTATGGGAAAAAAGATTCCCTACATTGCCCGGCTTGCCGGGATGCTTGAGGCCAAAATCGGTTCCCTCTACACCTATACAGTAATGGTGAGTTTTGACGAACCAGACCGGTTCAAGGACCCGGTGGAGATGCGGAACCTGGACTCTCTTGCCCAGGACCTGGGGGCCTTGAGCCTGACCAAGATTTCCGGGACAAGGCCCCGTGTGTCTTCGGTAACGGAAATTGTCAAGGAAATGTACCGGACATTGAACGGGGATGATCCCGCCTTTTATTCCATCCCCGGCGATCCTGATCTGCTTGCCCAGATTCTCTTTCTCTACGAGATTTCCGGGGGTAGTGATCTTTTTAACCGGATAAGCGAAGATTTTTCCACCGCGGTCCTGACGGTGGAACTTGCCGGCTATGACGGCAACCGTATCGTAGAAACCATCAAAGACGCTGAAGCGGCCGCCCGGGCCCGCTTTCCAGGCGGGAACGCGGTGGTGGTGGGCATGATCGCCAGTTTCGCTGAAATGAACAACAAGGTGGTGTACGGGGAATTAAAATCATTTGCCGGTTCTTTCCTTATCGTGTTTATTCTCCTGGCCCTGGTTTTCGGGAGCGTCAGAACAGCCCTTATCGGCATGATCCCCAATGTCGCGCCGATTATCATTATCGGCGGGATCATGGGCTACGCGAAAATACCCCTTGATATGCTTACCATGACCGTCATGCCCATGCTTTTGGGCATTGCCGTGGACGATACAATTCACTTTATTACCCACACGCGGCTGGAGCTGGAACGGACCGGGTCTTACCGGCAGGGGGTGTTGAATTGCTTTGGTAAGATCGGCAAGACTCTGGGGACAACAACGGTAATACTGTGCGCCATGTTTGCGGTCTATGCCCTTAGCCCCATTGCCATGCTTTTCCATGTAGGAATACTGTCTATTATCGGAATGGGTTCAGCCCTGCTGGCGGATTATACCCTTACCCCGCTGCTCGTCCTTACGCTAAAACCGCTGGGAAAAGAGAGGCTTGCGGAAAGGCCGGACACCGGTACAATCAGGAAAGGAGAAAAGGCATGAAGACAAAAGACAGGTTTGCTGTGTTTATTATGGCGTTATTCGCGCTGATTACCGTCCGGGAACGGCTTCCCGCCCAGAGTCCCGGCGGACAGAGCGGATACGACATCATGAAACTGGCCGATGACCGTTACACCGGGGATACCGCCCAATACAACCTGACTATGACCCTTGACAGCGGCCGGGGTACGCCGCGGGTTCGGGAAGTTTCCTGGTTTTTTAAGGACTCTGGCGATACGGAAAAGACCCTTATGGTTTTCAGAAACCCCCGTGATGTGGCGGGCACGGGGTATCTGTCCTTCTCCTACGACGACGGCCGGGATGATGATATATGGCTCTACCTTCCGGCCATGAAACGGGTCAGGCGTATTACCGGGTCGGGAAAAAACGACGACTTTATGGGAACCGATTTTACCTACGAGGATATGGGAAGCCGGAGTCTTGACAAGGATAATTTCACCCTTCTCAGGGAGGAGGTTCTTGACGGCGAACCCTGCTGGGTTGTGGAAGCCAGGCCAAAGGACAGCAGAGACCCCTACGGCAGACGCCTTATGTGGATCCGCGAAGATTCCTGTATTATCAATGCCGTGGATTACTACGACCGTCAGGACCGCCTGCTTAAAACGCTGCGGGTATCGGGCATCAGCCGGATTGACGGCATCTGGACGCCCCGGAAGATGGAGATGACCAACGTACAGAACAGACATTCTACGGTCATCGAACTGTCGGATATCCGGTTTAACGTACCCCTGGACGATAGTCTTTTTACCGTTACGAATCTTGAACGGGGGAGTCCCAGATGAACCCGGTAAAAAAAGGAATCGCAGGCGCCCTGTTGTCTGCCGCTCTTTTTCCCCTGGCCGCCCAGGCGGAGTTACACGGTTCGCTGGAAACCTTCCATGCCTTTCCCTTCTCCCGCGATCTGGACCTGACCGATTCCCGTACCGCTTTTACCGGGGAGATCGCTGTCTATGCCGGGGAAGCCGCGGACTTTGTTTCCCTTTCCGCGGAGTACAACGGCGTAAGCCGCGACCGCGGCGGTTTTTCCCTTGGGGAAGCCTGGCTTGGTGAAGCCTGGATAGACTGGAACGCCGGGGGCCTCCGCCTCCGCCTGGGAAGGCAGCTTTTGTCCTGGGGCGCCGCCGACGGCCTGGTCCTGACCGATGTGGTCTGTCCGCAAAATTTGACCGCCTACGCGGGCCTTGACTTTGCCGGCGGCCGCCTCGCGGTGGACGGCCTCAAGCTACGCTACTCCTTTCCGGTACTTGCCGTAGAGGCCCTGTGGCTCCCCCTCTTTACCCCCGCCCGGCTGCCCGGGGACGGAAATCCCCTGCGTGAAATTTTTTACCCGCCTTCGGTTGATGTGGGTCCGGCCAGGATACCGGTTTCCTATGCCGACCCGGTCCTGCCGCGGGCCGCCGCCGATGGGGAATACGGCCTCCGCGTTTCCTGCTATACCTCGGCCCTGGATTTTTCTTTTATGGGATTTTGCGGCTGGAATGATATTCCCTGGATAAGCAAAACCGTAGTACCATCATCCGGATCAACCACGATTGAAGTTACGCCGGGATACGGCAGAACCATCACCGCCGGGTTTGACGCCGCCATACCTCTGGGGGAGGTGCTGCTGCGGCTGGAAACGGCCTGGACCGGAGGCGGCCGCTACGACCGGCCCCCGGAAGAAAGCGCGGCGCTTTTATCCGGCGGGTACAGGGATGATCCTGTGGAACAGCACAACCTCAAACTGCTGGCGGGCATTGACTGGAACCCGTCGGGCTGGAGCCTTTCCGCCCAGTATTACGAAGACCTCCTCCCCGGCGCTTACCGCGGCGGTACGGCGCGGTCCTGGCGGAAAACCGGCCTTACCCTGGGGATAGCCAAGGCCTTTTTCCGGGAACCCCTTGATCTTTCCGCCTGGGGCTATCTTGACTTACAGGATTTTGACGCCGCCGGCAGCGTCTCCGCCGCTTACGCCTTAACCGACGCCTTAAGCTTTGCCCTGGGGAGCGATTTTTTTACCGGGGGCATTGATGACCGGGGAACTTACGCGGTCTATAAGGATCTAAGCTGTCTGTGGATTAAGGGAATTTTCCGGTTCTGAAGACACGTACCCTGGTTTTTTCGGCGCTCGCCCTGGGGCGACGCGCCCTCACTTGCAAAAATCCGCAAAGTCCTGTATAGTAATTTAACGAAGGACAAATGACAAAACAACAAATAGATACTCTTATCAAATATTATTCTGACTATGTCACAAGCAACGGGGTTATCGATAACGATCTTTACGCCAAATATGAAGTAAAGCGCGGGCTTAGGGATATCAGCGGCAGGGGCGTATTTGTCGGTCTTACGGAAATTTCGGAGATTGTTTCGTACATTATCGAAGACGGCGATCTTATCCCCTGCGAGGGGAAGCTTTATTACCGGGGCATCAATATTGAACACATAGTCCGGGGCTTTATCGACGAGAATCGTTTTGGGTTTGGGGAAGTTTGCTTTCTGCTTCTCTTTGGGCACCTTCCGCTTAAAAAAGAATTGGAGGAATTTACCGCCCTTCTGGAAGAAAACGCCGTTTTACCGGAAAACTTTGTCCGGGACACGATCATGAACGCCCCCAGCAGAGATATGATGAATTCCCTGGCTAAAAGTGTACTGACCCTTTACGCCTATGATGACAATCCGGATGATATTTCCATACCAAATGTGATCCGCCAGTCGATCCGGCTTATCGCCCAGTTTCCCCTGCTTGCGGTTTACGGGCATCAATCCTTTGCCCATTACCACAACAACCAGAGCCTGGTGATCCACCCGCCGAAAATGGGCATCTCCATAGCCGAAAATATTCTGCACATGCTGCGGCAGGATTCCAGTTATACTGCCCTGGAGGCGCGTATCCTTGACCTTGTTCTGGTGCTTCACGCGGAACACGGCGGCGGTAACAACTCTACTTTTACAACTCATGTGGTAACATCGTCGCACACGGATACCTATTCATCTGTTGCCGCTTCTCTTGGCTCCCTCAAAGGTCCACGGCATGGCGGGGCAAACATAAAGGTTGTGCAGATGTTTCGGGAGATGCAGGAAAACGTTTCCGACTGGCACGACGATGACGAAATTGCCGCCTATCTTGAAAAGATACTCAGGGGGGAGGCCTTTGACAGGTCCGGCCTGATCTACGGCATAGGCCATGCGGTTTACTCCCTCTCCGACCCCCGGGCGCTTATCTTCCGGCGCTTTGTGGAAAAGCTGGCGGAGGAAAAAAACCGCCGGGAGGAGTACGTGCTCTATTCAAAGGTAGAATACCTGGCCCCGCGGATCATCGCGAAGGTACGGAAAATGTACAAGGGCGTCAGCGCCAACGTGGATTTCTACTCCGGTTTTGTTTACAGCATGCTGGACCTGCCCGAAGAACTCTACACCCCGCTTTTTGCCGTTTCCCGCATAGCGGGCTGGAGCGCCCACCGGATAGAAGAACTGGTGAATACCGGTAAAATTATCCGCCCGGCCTACAAATCGGTATCAAAGCAGATCCCCTATACCCCGCTGGAAGAGCGGGGTACACCGCTGGAAAAGCGGGGGTAGCCGGCAGGGGGCGCTGACGCTCCTGTTCATTAACCGGCAGTTTGTGCTATCCTGTTTCCATGATGACTGCCGAACTTTCAACCTGGGCCAGTTATTCACCGAAAACACCGCCTGTACCGGCCAGGACGGAGGTAAAACCGACGGAGGTAAAATCCAAAAAGAAAATCGGCAGAAATGATCCCTGTCCCTGCGGCAGCGGGAAAAAATACAAAAAATGCTGCCTTTCAAAGGGCATCACCTTCAAAGAGGAGACCAGTGACGATAAGCCTGATGATCTAATGGAAGACTTCATGGGGCATGGGGAATTGTACAATGACAGCAAACCCTACAATTTATTGCACAGGTACCCCGGTCTGGACCCGGAGGTCAGGGAAGGTGAATATAAATTCGCGGAATTCTTTAGTCCCCGGGGTATTGAGATCGATGTACCGGTATACAAGGCTCTGCATCACCGGTCAATTCCGATGTGGATAGAACGAAACCATGAAAAGGAAGACAGGGAACGCATTGATTTACTGCTTGAGGCGTTTGCGTTGTTTACGCAAACTTGTGCCAATGACAGCATCGATTCCTTTGATGCCTTTGATGAGAAGTATATGGTCCACTACCACGCGGTTGAATGGATTAGCCGTCTTCAGGATCTGCTTGAAAAATACGAGGGCGCAGTTCCCCAGGAACAGTACGCCATGCTTGAAAACGTGACCCAAACGCTGGAGCGCATGGGTACGCCGTAACTCCGCCTGTCTTTATAAGCCCCGCGATCTTGTGTACTATGGGTCATGGCTTCCTTTGACATTTCCAAACGATGGGTTGTTTTGGCGCCCTTGCCGGCGCCGGCCGCGGCGGAGGACCTGGCCCGCCGGATTGGCGCGCTTCGTGAACGGGACGGTCTGGGTAACGATGTTCCCGTTATCCTGGACGCCGCCGGTCCCGCGCCGGGGGATTCCGTTCCCATCATCGTGCTGAACATGGAACACGCATGTAACGAGCGGGGGGGCTATACCTGGCGGGCCGGTCAGGACCGGGTGGAGATATACGGCGATTCCCAGCGGGGGCTTTGCAATGGTATCTACAGCTTTCTTGCGGCCCTGGGCTTCCGCTGGCCCGGTCCCGCCCAGGAGCCCTCCGTTCCGTCTGCCGGGCCGGGGGGCTATCCTCTCAGGGTTCCGGGGCTCTACGTCCGCTCCAACCCTTCCCCGGAAAGCCGGCGCCGCCTGGTCATTCCCCCCCGGGTTGCTGACAGGGAGATCCCCGGCCTGTGCTGTTGGGCCGTCCGGAACCGCGTGGATGCCCTGGTGTTTTCGCTGAGGGACAGGCGGTTCCTGGGGGCCGCGAAAACCGCGGCTTTTGTGGCGGGCCTGGAAAAAGACTGGGGTCTTATCATTGAACGGGGGGGCTGGGATCTGGGTTCCCTCATACCCCGGCGCTATTTCTTTTTCAGGCGGGACCTGTTCCGTATGGAAGGCGGGAAAAGAACGGGGGATCACCATTTCTGTCCCACCAACCCGGAGACTATCAGGCTTGTGCGGCTGCGTATAGCGGCGCTGTTTGAACGGGGGGAGGCCTGGCGCGGCGCGGCGCGGGGTAAGGCGGACCCTCCCGGCGCGGGGCCGGAACCCCGGCGGATCTACCACCTCTGGCCGGACCGGGAAGCGGAACATCTATGGTGCGCCTGTCCCGCCTGCCGGGCCTTTAGCCCCCGTGAACAGATCCGCCTGGCGGTAAATACCGCGGCGGCGCTTATCGGGGAAAAGGATCCCCAGGCGCTTGTTTCCTGTTGGGAACAGGAGGAGAACCCCGACGAACAACTCCCCGGGGGCAGTGAGATTAGCCTGCGGCCCAATGTCTTTGCGTTGAAAATGAAGGTCCCCCCGGACAGCGGGGAGGCGGAGGGAAGTCCTGCCCTGTATACCTATGAGCATGGCGTTATCAGGGAACTGTGAAGCCGGCCTGGCCCGTGCCCTGGCTGTATAGTTTGGCAGGATCGTTTATTGTATGGTTTATAGGGGTACACTATGCTGGAAGCAAAACAGATCGATAGGGTCATCAGGAAGCTGGAACGTTTCTGCGGTATGTTGGAACAGCGGGTTTTTGTCAAGGCGGCGGAACTTTCCATGAGCCGTTTTGAGACCGCAGGGCGGTTGCATCGTGTGCCCGATGAAAAGTTTTTTACCGCCTTTAGTCCTGGCGAAAGCTGGGGCGGGGAGGGAAGATTCTGCTGGGAGCGGGGAACATTCACCCCCGGCGGGGAACTTGCGGGTAAAAGGCTCTACGTGTATCCGCACAGTACGCGGAGCGAAGGCATGCTCTGGGTTGCGGGAGAACCTTTTGGCATCTTTTCAAAAACCAAAGAGCCCCATGCCGATCATTACTGCGGCCTTATTGCCCTAAGGGCTGAGGCGGGCAAACCCATAGATATTGCCTTTGAATGGTACGCCGGGCATGAGGTTATCGGTACTCAGCCATTTGAACACAGTAAAGCCGGTTATACCTACACCCTGGATAGAACCGATGTCTGCCTTAAGGACGAGGAGCTGGGCGATTTTTGCGCCGATCTTGCCGTTGTGGTGGACATGGAAAAAGCTATGGGCGACAGCAGTTTCCGCCGCGCCGATATTCAGAATACCCTTCTTGAAGTTCACAGGATCATCTACACCGATCCTGACAACGTAACGGACGATGAATTCCGCCGCGCCCTGCGGGAAGCGGCGCCGCTGCTCAAGGATGTGTTAAAGCCAAAAAACAGCGGGACTGTTCCCTTTGCGGGTCTTATCGGACATTCCCACATGGATACGGCCTGGCTGTGGTCCATTGACGAGACCCTTAAAAAGTGCGCCCGGACCTATTCCAACCAGATTTCCCTGATGGAACAGTACCCTGAGTACCTGTTTGTGCAAAGTTCGTCCTACCACACGGAACTGATACGGCGGAACTACCCGCAGCTTTTTGAGCGGATCAAAGAAAAGGTACTGGAGGGCCGTTACGAACCAAACGGCGCCGTATGGGTTGAATGTGATTGTAATATCGCATCCGGGGAATCCATGGTCCGGCAGTTTTTGTGGGGCCAGCGTTATACCAGAAAACACTTTGGTTACACCTCCGATGCCTTCTGGCTCCCCGACACCTTTGGCTACAACGCGGCGATACCACAGATCATGCGCCGCGCGGGGGTCCGTTATTTTCTTACCACCAAAATTTCCTGGAACGATACGAACCGCTTCCCCTACGATACCTTTTACTGGCAGGGCATAGACGGGACCAGGGTACTGACCCATTTTAACCAGAGCCACCTCTGGCCCCTGCCTTCCGAACTTATCCGGCACACCACGGAGAACATCCGCGAAAAGAATGTGAGCCGGAGCAAGCTCTTTTCCTTTGGTTTTGGCGATGGAGGCGGCGGCCCCTACGCGGAAATGCTCGAAGTCGTCCGCCGTGTTGCCGATACCGAGGGGGTTCCCCGCGCGGCCTATACCACGGTGAGCGCCTTTATGCGGGGCCTGGAACAGGAAATTCGGGAACCGTCGGTCTACGCGGGGGAACTCTACCTGGAGATTCACCGGGGAACCCTTACCAACCAGCACCAGATAAAGCGCAACAACCGTCTTGCGGAAATCGCGCTTAGGGACCTTGAATACGCCGAGGTCCGCGCCGCCGTCGCGGGCGGCAGGGAAGCTTCCGGCGCGGAGATTCAGGGCCTTATGGAAACCCTGCTGGTGAACCAGTTCCACGACATACTTCCCGGTACCTGTATTCCGGAGGTTCACAAAAAGTCGGTTGCGGACACTGCCGCGTTAATCGCCAAAAGCCGTTCCCTTACGGCGGGACTGCTTGGAAACGCCGGAGGGGGATTTACCGTTACCAACACCCTCTCCTTTGAGCGCGATGATGCTTTTTATCTTGATGAGGGGGACTACGAACTGCCCGGCGGCGCGCGGCAGCAGAAAACCGACACCCTTTTTGGCGGAAGGAAAACAGCCGTCGCGGGTTTCGTCCTTCCCGCCCTGGGCAGCCGGACCATAGCGCCCGCGGTAAAGGCGCCGGAGGCCGGGGCAAGCCCCTTCACGTTCTCCGGGGATAAACTGGAGACCCCCTTCGCGCTGATCCGCTTTGCCGAAAACGGGACTATCGCCTCGTTTCTGGACAAAACCGCGGGGAACCGGGAACTCCGGGGCGACGGCTTTCCGCTGGGAACCCTGCTCATGGCCGAGGATGTATCCCTAAGCTGGGACAACTGGGACATTGACGCGGATATCGAGTACAAATTCCGGGATTGCTCGGAACTGCTGGAACGGGCAGTGGTCTCCGACGGGGCGGTAGAATTCCGTGTACGGAGCAGGTACCGCGTATCGCCTGAGTCTACGGTGGAACAGGATCTGGTGTTCTACGCCGGATCGCCCCTGGTCCTCTACGAGACCAAAATTGACTGGCACGATCAGCACCGTTTCCTTAAAGCCGCCTTTGACACAACGGTGTTCAGCCCGGAGGCGCGGTACGAAATCCAGTTCGGCCACATCAGGCGTCCGGTGTTCCGCAGTACCTCGATGGAAAAAGCCAAGTTTGAGGTAACCAACCACAAGTACACGGACCTTTCCGAAAGCCGTTATGGTACGGCGGTTCTGAACGATTCAAAATACGGCATATCGGTAAAGGATTCGCGGATGCGCCTTTCCCTTCACAAGGGGGGGAACCGGCCCGATTACAACGCTGATGAGGGCCTCCACGAGTGCCGCTACGCCTTCCTGCCCCACAACAGTCCCTTCTCGGCGGAGTCCGTGGTTCGTCCGGCTTACGCGTTTAACTGCCTGCCGGTCATTACCGCCGGCAAGCATGAAGCGGATTCCCTTTTCCGGCTTGACGCGCCCGCCGTCATTGCCGAGGCCGTAAAGCCCTGCGAGGATGCCCAAAAGGCCTACATTGTGCGGCTATACGAATGTGAAGGTTCCACAGCCCTGGCCGCGCTGGACGTACCGGGGGCGCGGGAAATTACCGAAACTAACCTGCTGGAGGAACCGGACGGCGAAACAGGCGGAAGCGTCCGGGGGGGCCGCGTTTCCCTCTGTTTCAGGCCCTTTGAAATCAAGACGTTGAAGGTAGTCTATTAGCGGCCAATTTAGTCCAGGGGCTAAACTTGGCCCGGCAAACAGCCTACCTGCCGGGGCGGGGTTGTAATTTGCTGCACCTGACCGGAAACCGAAAGGAAAAGATCGACCAGGGCCGGGTCAAAGTGGGTGCCCTTTCCGTGGGCGATTATCCGCATGGCCTCCTCGTGGGTGCAGGCCTTCTTATAGGGACGCTCGGTAATCAGGGCGGTATACACGTCAACGATGGCCATGATCCGTCCCTGCAGGGGGATATTGTAGCCTTTTAGGCCGTAGGGATACCCGGTCCCGTCCCAGTGTTCGTGGTGGCATCCGGCAAAGGCCTTGGCGTGGTCAAGGAAGCCGGCCCCGGCCAAATTCTCCTTAAGGTCTGTCTCAATATCTTCCAGTATCTTTACCCCCAACAGGGTATGCTTCTGCATTTCGGCGTATTCCTCATCGGTTAACTTGCCGGGCTTTAACAGGATCCGGTCATTGATCGACACCTTTCCCAGATCGTAGAGCAGTGTGGACTGGAGCAAAAAATCCTTTTCCCAGGACCGCACAATATCCTGGTAGATGTTGTTCTTGATTAACACATCCAGAAGTATCTCGACATAGCGGTGGGTCAGTTCCATGTGCCCGCCCGTTACCTCGTCCCGGCGCTCAACCAGTTCCGTTACAATCTTGATTACCTTCTTGTGCAGTTCCGCCAGGGCCCTTGTCTTGTCCATCTCCGTCTGCCGGAGTTTTGCCTCGTATTCAAGGATAATCTTCCGCTGGGATTCTACACGTATCTGTGTTCCAACCCGGTTAAGAAGCATCTGGGGGCAATAGGGTTTTGTTATAAAATCGACCGCCCCCAGGGCCAATCCTTCCGACTCGCTGGCCAGATCGGTGTTGGCGGAGAGGAAAATTACAGGAATTTCCCTGAACGCCCGGTTTCCCTTGATGATTCGCAGTGTCTCATACCCATTCATGCCCGGCATGTCAATGTCCAATAGAATTAAATCAGGGGTAATCTCTTTAAGCATCCGGAAAAGTTTTTCGGCGGAAGGAACGGTAAAAACGTCATAGGTATCGCTCAGAATTCTGCTGCCAATTTTTAGGTTGGTAAGCATGTCGTCCACCAGGATTATTTTTTTACGCCCGTGATCCACACAACCCCCCCAGGTTTATTTTTGGTTCAAAATTCGCGAAATGTTTCATTCGACACACTTTTAAGGAAAAATCCTTTCAAGTGTAATCGTAAATTCGGCCAAGGTCAAGGAAAAATACACAAAAACCACATAAAACCGCATAAAAAGTGTATAAAAATCGATTTTTGGAGTTTTTCCGGACCCGGTACCCGGGTTGCGGGGGTTCCGGCCCGCCGTCTACGTTTTTGGCAGGGGCCAAAGGTTCCCCCCTTCCGGCATGCCGGGGAGGATAAGCCCGCCGTCCAGCTTGACGATGTTACCGGTCATGTAGTCCGCCTCATCACTGGCGATGTAGCGGACCAGGCAGCCCACCTCACGGGGGGTACCCCGGCTGCCGCCGGTTCTTCGTTGATGTCGATACCCAGGCCGGGCTTGTCGTTGGCGTAGACGTAACCGTTCCGCAGTTCCGGGGAACCCGGGAAAACCTCCAGAGCGGCATCCCTAATGCCGTTCCATTCCTGGACGCCGAAGTTATGGCACACCAGATCCAGGTGGATGTTGGCGGCATGGCCCACAGGGGATACATCGCCGGGACCGTGCCAGGCGGTACGGATACCGAATTGTTCGCAGAAAATCGCCAATTTGCGGGCCGCCGTGATCCCGCCTATCTGCAAGGACCACCGCGTCTATCGGACTCAGGCGCTCGTGGGTATCGTGGAGCAGTTCGACATCGTACCCTATCCTGTTACGGATATACTCAAAGAGTTTTATTGTGTTCCGCAGGTAAAGTTTTGGATCGTAGTAGATTCCCTGTGGCGCGGCATCGGGCCGGTGAAGATTTTCGGGATTTTTTGCGGCATCAAGCGCAAAAAATCCACAAGTGCGACAGGCTGCTCGGTTAGTTTTGCAAGAGGCTCTTCATTGGGAAATTTTTGAGCGGTAGCGTTCAACTTCCCAATTATTGATAAACGCCGCCTGATCGGAAGACATAAAGAGGGGACCGCCGAAACTTTCGGAGTAAACCGCTACCTTAACCGCGTCGTTAAAAAGCCTGACGGCGTTGGCGGCGGCGTTTTCGGAACCAGCCAGGCCGAACACACCCAGCCCCTGAACCGCCACGGTTTTAGGAATACTGCCGGTTTTTTCGGTGTGTTTTTTGAGGCTTTCCCTGATACCCCCGGCGCTTTCCACCGTTCCGGCGTTTATGAACAACGGCGCGCTTCCGGCATAGACAATATGATCCGGTGAAAAGGGCCGGGACACGCCTTCAAAGGCGTTCTTATCGGCGGTAAAGCGGACAATCTCCGGGTTCCGTTCAAACGCGATAAACCACCGCGCCTGACCGTCTATGGCGGCTGCCGCCGCAAGGAGTTCCCTGCCCGTGGAATCGGAGTTTCCGAACGAGGCCAGCTTTTCACCTGTATCTGGGGTCCGTGTGATCTTCCCGCCAATGGTGTTCATGATCCGGTCATAAAGGGCCTTAACGCTGCCGGCCGTATCGGCGCCGGCAAAGACCCCGTGGTTTTGCAGAAAGATAATATCGGGGACTGTGCCCTTTTTGGCCCTGTAGTCAGCCATAGCGTCTTTTACGGTCTTTGAGAGAATGTAACCGGGGGTTGTCGAGGGAATCCACAGGCTTCCGCCGGCAAAAAGCTCCGCGGCCGACGCTTCGCCGTTCCGCGCACAGGTAATGCCGTTGACCAGCGCGGGGTGGGTGTGAACAACAAAGGTAAAGGGAAGAATATCGTGGAGCAGGGTTTCCACGCTGGGCCGCTTGTTTTCCTCACCGGGAACTCTGGCGGCCATCATGTCGGCCAGCACGGCGGCTTCCCGCGCATCGGCCCCGGCGGGATAGGTTTTTTCCCAGATACGCGCCAGAGAACCCCGGTCCATTTTAACAAAATCTCCCGGCCGGGCATCGGCCAGGCTGGTTCCCGAAGCCTTTACGTAAAGATAATCCCTGTCCTTAAACGAGGTGTTTCCGCCCCCGGCAATCACATAATCGGGGTTGGACCCGTAAAAACGGGAAATTTCCGCCAGTTCCTGTAAACTCATGCCATACTCCTTATCAATTTTGGTTGTCCGGGAGTTCTTCATTAACAAACAATACCACTTGGGATGATGGTATGACGTTACGGGATTTTGTTCAATGCTTCCCGTCTGTAGTGGGCGTTACGGTTTCTTGACTAGATATACTGTTTGTCGCGTCAATGCCCCCGGAGATGCTGGCGGATTTGGATCAGGTGAACCTGGCGAATTGGCAGAGTATTTTCCAGCAAATCCGTTATTCAGTTCTTGTGGTGGGCGCTCTGCCCATGATGATCATTTATCCTTTTATTCAAAAGTATTTTATCAAAGGCATGATGATTGGTTCACTGAAAGAGTAAGTATCACCTGTAAAATTGCTGATCCCGGAGGTGGGGCTAAATTTGGCCCACATTGCGCATCACCACTGCCGCGGCACAAATCCGTCCGGCGGGGCGACAAGATGGACCGATTCGCCGGCTAGTACGCAGTCATGATTGTAATTGTGGGTTTTTTGGTGCTTCCGATGCTTCCCGAACCTCCACGACTCTGCCCTCTTTGTGGTGTAGTCAGACATCATTCAACCTGGGTTTTAGGTTTGATACCCTCCTAACCTTAACTCCCTATCGTGAACCGCTGCGGGGGCGGTAGAGGGTTACGTTCAGGCGTATCAAACTGAACTACTCACAGGTTGAATGCTGACTGCGTACTAGCCCCACAGACCGCGCCCCGTGCGGCGGGCCTCCTGTTCCAACGCGCGGAACTCGTCCATGAACTGAAAACTGTAGACGGTGTAGGCGTGGGCGTACCCTTCCCGGATAAGGGCGGCGTTATGACAGTCCCCATCGGGGCCGTAGATGTAGGCCAGGAGCCGGCCATAGCGATCCCGCCGGTCCCAGTCAAAGGCCAGGAAGACGGATTTGCCCAAAAGTTTTTGCCGGGTGAACTCGCTGGCCTCCTTGCCAAAGAATTCCAGGTCCCGCCTCGGGTGAACGGTCTCCGGGGTATCTACCCCGATCATCCTGATGGTTTCCACCGCCTCCAGCCCCAACGGAGGATTCCTGATCCGTACCCGCACCGTATCGCCATCCACGTGGTCCACTACGTCGGCCCTGGTCATGCGGGACAGGTCCGCCTGGCCGGTACCGCGCAGTCCCGCGATGTTCACCTGGTACAACGCGGCTGTCCGGAAAGGAACCGGCGGGACCTCAAGCACCGGCGGCTTACAGATAGCGCAGGGCTCGTAACCGGACCCTGCGGCGTCTGCCAGGGTTAAGGCAATTTTTGAGCGGCTAAGGCTGCCGCAGTTTTCCCGGTGGTACTTTTTTCCCGTGCTGGTTACATAAACCGTATAGTCATCCGGGTTTTCGGCATCCGCGGGTGTTTCGGCGGCCAGCGGACCCCGGAGGAGCAGCAGGGCCGCCAGCAGAACCGGCGGTACCGCCAGAAATTTCATTATGGCGCCTTCTTTTTTCATTGGGTGAGTATACCAAGAGCAATAGTTCAACACTATACTAAACTACAGTGGAGAATCATGGAAAGGGAAGGAGCGGTTGAAAGATTTCGCCGGGCCATACGGATCAGGACCGATTGGCCGGAAAACGCGCGGGGAAAAGAACCGCCCCCGGAGGTTCTGGAGGCCGCCGAGGCGCCGCTAAGGGCTTTTCAGGATTTTTTGGCCGTGGCGTATCCCCGTTTCTTCCGTACCGCGGAACACTGGGTTCTTAATCCCTACGCTCTGGTGTTCCGTTGGCCCGGCGCGTCATCCGGCGCAATTCCGGGTCCGGAGGCGGTGCTGATCCTGGCCCACTACGACGTGGTGCCGGTGGAGGCGGACAAGTGGAGCGCCGATCCCTTTGGGGCGGAAATCAAGGGGGGCTTCCTGTACGGCCGGGGCGCCCAGGATATGAAGGGGAATCTTATCGCCCTTATGGAGGCGGCGGAAGAACTTAGTATCCAGGGTTTCAGGCCGCGGCGGGACATCTGGTTTGCCTTTGGCGGCGACGAGGAACGTTCCGGCCTTATGGGCGCCCAGACAATGGCCGCCTGGTTTGCCGGCCGGGGACAGCGGTTTTCGTGGATTCTGGACGAGGGAAGCCCGGTAACTATCAACCAGATACGGGGAATCAACATCCCCCTGGCCCTGTTCAGCGTTGAGGAAAAGGGCTTTCTAAGCCTGGAGTTGGCGGTGGATCAAAAACCCGGACATTCGTCCCGGCCTCCCCGTGTGCAGGCGGTTGCCCTGCTGGCCCGGGCGCTGCTGCGGATATCCCGCCGGCCCTTTCCCGTCCGGCTAAGCCCCACGGTGGCGGCGCTTTTTTCCCATCTGACGGAATTACGGGCCCAGGAACGGGGCAGAACCCCCCGCCCCTGGGCTATTGCGTTAACGACCGCTATTCTGAGCGCCCTGGGCCCCCTGGTGGCGCCGATCCTGGCCCTTGGCTTCCGCAAGGATCCGCAGATCCTCGCCCTGCTCTGTACCACTGTGGCAATGACCCAACTGGAGGGCAGTCCGGCGGACAATGTTATGCCCTCCCGGGCGCGGGCCGTGATCAATCTGCGGCTTCTGGCCCCCTGGTCCGTGGACGACGCGATCAACTACATAAGCTGGATCATAGGGGATGACCGGGTTAAAATTCGTGTCCTGGGCTTTGCCTCCTCCCCGGTTCCGGCGCACCCCGAACATGGACGCGAGCGGGGACCCGGTTGGGAGGAAATGGCAAAGGCGGTACGGGCGGTTTTTCCCGGCGCGGTTCCAATACCCTTTATCATGACCGCCGCCACCGATTCCCGGCATTACCAGAAACTTGCCGGGGGGATATTCCGGTTCAGTCCCATGCGGCTTTCACCGGCGGATATGAGTTCGGTACACGGCCATGATGAGCGAATTTCCCTGGAGAATTTCTTCCTGGCTATCAAGTTCTATACCACCCTTATTGGGATGCTGTAGGTTCAGCCCGTGCCAAGCATCGAATACCGGGCAAAACTTATAAGGGCCGCCTCCCTTATCGCCCTGGGGGGGAATTTGGTCCTGGGGACCTTCAAAATTGGAAGCGGGATCCTGGCCGGCAGCCTGGCGGTTTTAGGAGACGGTATCGACTCCCTGGTGGATATCCTTATCGCCATCATGGCCCTGGTGGTGTCCCGTGTGGTGTCCCGCCCGGCTGACCTGGAGCACCCCTGGGGTCATGGCCGGGCGGAGACCATCGCCACCGCCCTTTTGGCCTTTTTGCTGTTCTTTGCGGGGGCCCAGCTTATCCTTAACTCGATAAACCAGCTTGTTTTTGAGCGGAGCCGTGAGCTACCCGGGCGGCTGGCCCTGGCGGCTACCCTGGTTTCCATCGTGGGCAAGACCTTACTGGCCCTTGTTCAGTCCTTTTTCGGCAAAAAGGCGGATTCCGCCATGCTGCGGGCCAACGCCAAGAACATGACCGGAGACGTGATCCTCTCCCTGGGGGTGCTGGCCGGCCTGGGGATTTCACTTGGAACCGGAATCGCCGTTTTGGATTCCATTACCGCCATTCTGGTGGGGCTGTGGGTTATCCGTTCCGCAGTGGGTATTTTTATCGAGGCGAATCTGGAACTGATGGACGGCAGCGCGGAGACTGACGCCTACAAGTCGGTTTTTGACGCGGTCCATTCGGTTCCGGGGGCGGGGAACCCCCACCGGACCCGGATGCGGCGCATCGCGGGACTTTGGGACATCGACATTGATATTGAGGTGGACCCGAACCTTACGGTATACGCCGCTCACCGCATCGCTACCCAGGTGGAACTGGCGATCAAGAACAGGTTAGAGGGTATCTTTGACATTATGGTCCATGTGGAACCTTCCGGAGACCACCATCGCGGGGATACGGAAGGTTACGGCCTGAGTGAAGAGGAGATTCACGTCTAACACAGGCTTACGTTGATAGTGAGAATTCCGATATTATAACTATACCTATGACCAAGGCAACGGACCTTTATGCCATTATGCGGGCGTATTCGAAAAAAAATAACTCTCCTTACATCGAGATAGACACCTTTATCGCCTTTCTTTCGAAATATGTTGCCCGCCTGGCCGCCGAGCAGCCCGAATGGACCGATTGGATCAACGACACAAGCCTCAAATTCTGGAATACCCTGGGCGAATACTCCGAAGATGGCCGCTGTATCCTTCTTACCGATACCCCCCAGGGCCGGGTATACCTGCCCTACTACATCGTGGACAAGCTGAAGGAGGCGTACCGGGACCTGGATGAGTCCGCCGACATGCCCTTTCCAAACGAGGACTACTTCGCGGTCAAGCTGCCGCCGGATGAGATCCAAATGCTCAGTCTGGAAACGGATCTGGTTCCCTACTTTGACAAACCGGCCACTTCGTTTCTTCCGGTTATAAAGCTGGTATTTTCCGAAAGTGGAATAGACGCGCTGATCCTTGCCCCCATGATCCCCCACCGTCTGCTGGAGGCGGCAATCCTCAAGGTACGGTACCACGTCAAGCAGCACAACAACCGCGAGTACTACATGCACAAACTGCTCCCCATGTTCCAGAGCAAGGAAGGTTCCCTGCGTGAAACCCTGGAAATGCTGAATTCCCGGCCCCTGGACTGCCTTAACGCCATAGAGGGAGGGGGAGAGGTAACTTACCTGTTCTGGGCTTCCCTCTGTTCATTTCTTAAAAGTGATATCCGGAAAAAAACCGAACGGCTTTCCGGGGATGTGGCCGTTTTGGAGGGGATTCACATTATTGAAACCTGCCTGAACCTCTATAAAACCCGGCTGCAACGGGAACGGGAACGGGAAACCGCCCTTAGGGCCCTGGATCAGCTTATGGAGAAACCCCCCTATTACTTCACCCAGGATCAGATCATCAAATTTACCGACAACAAAGGGGCGCTCCTTCTTACCCAGTACACCGAAGCGGATTTGAACGACTTTATCAGGAAAAAGGTCAACGAAAGTGTAGAGGGGGCAATTCCCGAATGGCTGGTGGTGCAGTCAAAGAACGGGGAGCAGTACTATCTAAAAAAAGACAAGTACCTGCCCCTGGTAACCCGGCTTGTCTTTGACGCCCAGAGTGTCATAAAACAGGAAGTTGCCAACCGCTGGGCCACAATGCTCGGTGATTTTAAGTCTGAACCGGCAATGGAAACAGATGCGGAATTTGAGCGGCTTCTTGCCAATCTTAACGCCGCCATGAATCCGCTGCTTGCCACTTTTTTGGGGAATAAAAAACTCCCCTGGGTCTATGATGAGCTGGAACGGACCCAAAAGGTCATTCCGCCCGCTTCCCGCATTTTTGAACGGGGGAAACTTATCCCCTACAGCCTGCTTTTTGTGATGAAACGCAAAGATATGCTCTTTGACGCCAAGATGGCCCTGCCCTTTTGGTACTCAATTCCCATCATCAGTTCAATTATCGCCTTCTTTGTTAAGCTGGGGAAGAAGAAGAAAAAGAGCTACCAAACAGCCAAAAAACCCAACGAAAACGCCGGCCTGACCGACGGAGAGATTGTGGAAGTCAAAAAACATTCCAGAGATTTTATCAACAGTATTCGGGAAATGGAGACCCAAATGGTCCCCATAGACAAGGATATTGACGGCTATCTTGGGGAACTGAAAAATCATTGGGGGCAGCTTGTGGACCCAAAAGCCCAGCGGAATCTGGTGGAAGATGTCAATTCCCTGGTGCGGGATAACCTGCGGCAGTCGATACGCGTATGGAAAAAACAGCGCCTTAGTCAGATCAACCTGCAGGACCTGGCCCAGGGAATTGTCAACGGGAACCCCGTGCTGCGGAACATAAACAGCCGGGACGCCCTTCTTCTCTACATGCAAATTTACATGGTAAAAATGCTAAAAACCATAAAAATCTAGTACGCAGTCAGCATTCAACCTGTGGATAGTTTAGTTTGATACGTGCCCTGACCTTCCCTACCCTTGTCCCGGCAGGGGCGGGGATAGCCCGGCGGAAAACCTTGTATAACGGTCTCTCGAACTCCTCCAACATTAATTCGGCTGGAGAGCGGCCTGCCGCTCCCCAGCGGGTTGCTGTTGGAGGAAATCAACAGATCGTTATACCTAAGTAAACGCACATGGTGCCTGACACCGGTTCCATTTGGGCCGGGGCCATGCTACAATCCGGTTGTCATGGAACACTACAGATTCGCCGGACCCGCCTGGGTTATCGGCGCGCCGGAACGGATTTTGGGAAAGGGGCCGGGACTGCCGATTGAGACAGCCTATTATAAACTGGTTTTCCCGGTTACGGGAAAGGCGGGCCTTACCGCGGTAATATCCGCCAGCTCACGGTACAGTCTGTACGTGAACGGCAGCATTGTTACCCACGGTCCGGTCAAGGGGGACCGAACTCAGCATTACTGCGATGAACTTGACCTGAGCGGGTTTCTCCGTGAAGGCCCCAATGTTATAGCCGTTAAGGTCGTCTCGTTTCCGCCCCAGGAGGCGTTTCAGGGCGAAAGCGGCAACTACACCAACAGAGGCCCCTATTCAGTAATAGGAACCGCCTCCGGCCCCTGCCTCCTCTTTATCGGAACCTGTACCGGCGTTGCCGGGGAGAAACTCGACCTTTCCACGGGCTATGCCGATTGGCTGGTTCAAAACGATACCGCCATTTCGTGGCTGAACCAGAGCGGAGCCCTGGTGTTTTGTCATGAAGAAGTGGATGGACATAGGCTCCCCCCGGGATGGGAAACCGATGCGGAGATTGGCCCCGGTTTTGTTCCGGCTGTTAAACGCTGGTTTTACGACGATGCCCATTTCGATCCCCTTTCCCCGCTGCCCCTTTTCAAACGGCCCATCCCACGGCTTTTTGAGGAGCCCCGGAAACTTACGCGGGAAATGCCCGCCGAAGCCGCCGGTACAACGCGGTTTACCTTTTCCCCGGACCAGGGGGACCACCCGGTAACTCTAAAAAGCCGGGGACATTACCGTCTCGATCTTGACGCGGGGGAATTGACGACCGGGTATGTGTCCATCGAAACCGAAGGGGGAGCCGGCGCCGTCATAACCCTGACCTACGCGGAATCCTACGGCGGCCCCTGGGTTGGAACTATCAAGGGCATACGGAGCGATTGGAAAAATTTTGATCTGGGCGGTTTTCAGGACCGTTTTTATCCGTCGGGGGGCCGCCACCACTACGAATTTTTCTGGTTCCGTACCTTTCGTTTTGTCCGCCTTGAAATCGAAACAGGGGATTCCGTCCTGACCCTGCGGCCCATACGGTACCGGGAAACAGGGTATCCCCTGAATTGCGAAACCACTATTGCCCCTTCCGCATCCTGGGTATCCCGGCTCTGGGAATTAAGCGTCCGTACCCTCAGACGCTGTATGCATGAATCCTACGAGGATTGTCCGTACTATGAACAACTGCAGTACGCCTTTGATACCCGGCTGCAGATACTGTTCACCTATTGCCTGGGCGGCGATACGCGGCTGGCCCTTAAAACCATAGACGATTTTCACCGCTCCCGGCTGCCGGAAGGGATTCTCCAGTCCCGCTATCCTTCCAACGGTCCCCAGGTAATCCCCACCTTTTCCATTTCCTGGATTTCCATGCTCCTGGATTACTACGATCAGACCGGAGACACATCGGTTTTATGGAACTACCGGTTTACCGCGGAAGCCGTTATCCACTGGTTCCGGCAGAAAAAAAATGCCGATGGCTTTGTAGAATCCCTGGGGTATTGGAACTACATCGACTGGCCCCACGAGTGGAACGACAACAGCGGGGCCCCCCACGCGGTGCGGCACGGTCCGTCAACTATCCAGAACTTCATGTACGTGTATGGCCTGCGGGAACTGGCGCGGATCATGACCATCCTTGGCTTTGAGGATCTGGCGGAATACTATTCGACTGAGGAAACGCGCCTGCGGGCCCTGCTTCTGGATCGGTGCTATGATGAAAAACGGGGCCTGTTCCGGGAAGGCCCCCGGTACAGCGCGGAGTACACCCAGCACGCCCAGGTATGGGCGGTTATTACCAGAACGGTAAGCGGGGATGAAAGCGCGGCATTGATGCGGCGAACCCTGTCGGACCCCGATTTGATTAAATGCACGTTCCCCTCGAAATTTTATCTGTTCAGGGCCCTGGAGGCGGCGGGACTGTACGAAGAAACAGAATCCCTCTGGGATGACTGGAAACGCCTTCTGGACCTGGACCTTACCACCATACCGGAGACCCCCTATGATACGGTACGCAGCGACTGTCATGCCTGGAGTTCCCTGCTGCTCTATGAGTACCCGTCAAAAATCCTGGGCGTGTCTCCCCGGGAGCCGGGATACGGCGTTATCAACATAAAACCGCTGGGCCTTTACATGGGAAGCGCCGGTGGAACAGTCTCCACCCCGGCGGGCCCCGTGAACATTGCCTGGGAGTACCGGAACAACGTATTCACCATTAACGGCGCCGTCCCGCGAAACGGACAGGCAACGCTTGTCCTGCCCGATTCCTCGCGCCACAATTTGGGGGAAGGAAGTTTTTCGTACCGCATTGACTACCCGGCCCCCTGATAAACGGAGGGAAAGCCTCTGGTTTTGTATACTATCGCGGATGGTTTTTCCTTTCGGGAATTTTGAAGGTTTTAGTTCAGGGGCCGGGGTACTCCAGGCGCACGGCGATAAGGTCAAGTTTTTCGGTTACTTCCCCGGGTATCGTTTCCCTGGGACAGAAGGCTACAAGACGGTAGAATTCCCCCTTGGTAAGCAGCATGGGCTGATCCATTTTTTCCGCGTAAAGCCGGAAAGCCGTTTCCGCAATTTCGCTCATCTTCACATTCCGCAGCATAAAACGCTTTACGTCTCTGCTTCCCCTGTAATACTGTTCCAAAATTTCACTGCTGCCGTTAAAAACCGAAGACAGCAAAACTTCACGCAAAGAACGATCAAAAATTTCTATGTCGCCATGTGTAAAGAGATCCCGTTCTTTGTTCCTGCAGTGATCTTTGACAAATGCCGTCAATACATCCGGGCTGATAAAATAATTTTCAATCTCATATTCTTTCCAAAATACCGTTGCGATAGAATCGGTAATAATATCATGCCGGTTATTACCGTCATTGTCAAACAACGCAAACCCCTTTAATTCGGGAACAAAGGCCTTTAACGCGCCAAAATGGGAAAGATGATTCCTGTTAAACGCCCCGCCGGCACGATCCAGTTGGTTTTCAATACTGTCTTCCGGCTCGATATTTTGAGTGTAGTAGAGATTTAACCTGTCGTTCAAAACCTTCTCAGCTTTTTTATGGCCCAGTAAACCTGCCAGCCTGCGCAGTATTTCAATGTCGGTGCTGCCTTCAATATAAAATATTCTTGGATGTACCTTGGCCTTGTAATAATGCTCAATCCCATAGGTTCTAAGGGTGTTACGCACATCCTTTTTATCCCCGATATTATCGACAGTCCCGTCAAGGAGGAGCAGGGTCAAATTGGTGTCTACCGCGTCATCCAATATGGCCTCCGAATGTGTTGCGATAATCACCTGGGATCCGTTTTCCCGGGCGGCTGTCTTTAACAAGGCGTAAATTTGCCGCTGCCGCAGAATTTCAAGGTGCGCATCGGGTTCGTCTATAAGGATAACCGAATTTTTATGCCAATAAATATATGAAAGGATAAGCAGAACCTGCTGCAAGCCCCTTCCGGCAAGGGAAATGTCAAGATTCGTGGACATATTATTTGGCCTGTAGGTAACAAGCAATTTGGCCCTGCTTTCGATAAACTCCGGTTTGTTTATTCTGACCAAAAAAAGACGCTGCATAAATTCCACTATTTTGTCCCAGTCTCCGGTATCATTATTTTTGTCGTTTTCCGCGACTTTATAACAAATGTTCCGCAAAACCTGGGCGGTCTGTCCCTGTCCCAGCAGCGTTTTAATCCACCCGTCCTGATAAAGCGTCTCTTCGGTTTCAATGCCGGACATGGGGTACAAAAGATGAAACTGCAGACCCGAAGCATATTGAATCAATTCCGGATCTTTCATGATTGCCGCATCCGGGGCGCTGTAAATAACCTCCGGGTCCCTATAGGTAAAAACAAAGGGGCAATCGGTTATTTTTCCTTTAAACTCAAGGCCGATGGTTATCCGCATTTTTACAGATTCGTTTTTTTGCCTAACCTGGGTTTTGTTCCAGAGAAAACGTGTTTCGGCCACCGGAACTTCAAGTATATTCAGCCGGTTTATACCGGCGCCGTACCGCTCCCGTTCTTTAGTAGAATTGGCTTCCCCCTTTTTTTCATACCATGACTTTACACCCCGGTCCCAGAGCGACAACGCCTGAATAACGCTGGTTTTTCCGGAGTTATTGGGACCAATAATAACCGCCGGATGGCTTAACTCTATGCGTACCTTATGCGAAAAGGTTTTAAAATTTTCAATTTCCACATAATGGAGTACCGCCATTATAAACCTCCGATTCAATCCAAAAACCAGAATACCACAAAATTGGCGGCTGTAAAAGCGGAAGCGGCCTGGCGGCAGCAATCCCGAATTCATAAGCGGCGCCAACCGCTCATACTCCTGAAACTCTAATACAAGAGGCGGGTTGGCGTCAAATACCGTTACTTCAGGCACTATTTAGATAATTGGATATAGATGGGCCGGTTCAAAGCCTTTACCGGCCCCGCAAACGCCCGCAGGAGGGCCAAATTCCTCCCCTTGTATAAATTTATCATGTGTGGATAACATAGCGATATGAAGGAGTGAATATGATAAAAAATCTAAGCCATTCTATGGTATTTACCCTGGCGGCGGTGTTTATTTCGGGAATAATCGGCATAGCGCTGTTATTATCCCTTGTTTTTATAAGCAATTTCCATTCCCTTACCCAGCGGGAAATTGA
>JAIRND010000093.1 GCA_031258225.1 Treponema sp.
CGGCAGAGGGCCAGTGTCAGCTCGCCGGAGAAGAGGACCGTGCGCGTCAGGGGAGACGCCTTCTGATCCACCATGGTGAGCGTAAGGGTGAATTCATACCGCACGTCTTCGCCGGCCTCGCGGTCCGCCGGCGCAATCCGGAGGGGGGCCTTATGCGCGGCAAGGGCCTCGTCCAAAGCCCCGCGCAGGGTATCCTGTTCGGCCTCCGGGATAGTCCCGTCAAACACGACAAGGGCGTCCACCGGCAGACCGATGGTATGCAGGGGGCGGGCGTCAACAAGGGTGATGTCTGTCCCGTCAAAGGCAAAGACGTATACAAAGGCGGGACGGTAGACGACTGGGGCAAAGGCGATATTCACCGGGGACACGATCCGCATGTCGTTGGTGTCACGGGGGTTAACGCGGAATACGCCGCTTTCCCCGGCGTTTACGTTGTCGCTGCCCCCGTCAATCCGCGACAGCCGGGAAGACGCGGTACGCGCGATACTTACCCCGCCCGTCCTGCTGTTGTTCACCAGCACAATATACGACGCGCTCTCGTTAAGCGGCGGCGCCGCGTCAATAACGATGCCGGTACTGCTTACGCGGTCGTCTATCTGGTAGAAAAAATTAACGTCCGCGGGCCGCAGGTTCCTGAGGTGGAACGTGCCGGTCAGGGGTACGTCAAAGACCGGATAGTAATACTCCGCCAGCCCAAAACCGCCGCGGCCCACACCGGCGCCGCGGGGCTCAAGGGTACAAACATCGGTCCTGCCGGAACCGGCGACGATATGCACCACAAAGGGCGTATTGTTGACGAAGCGCGTCCCGCCGGGGGCCTGGGCGTAGAGGGATCCCAGGACGCCTATACCGATAAGCAGCGGCATCAAGCGGCGGACTAGCCGCCGCCTATAGTCAGCGTTCATTAACCAGTTGAATACTAAAGTCGTCGTTGTCCGATGCGCCAAGGGGGACAACCTCCGGCACCGCGCCCTGCCTGATCCGTATCTGGTAGTTGTTGCCTGCCTCGTAGGTGTACTCCGGGATGTTGATAATATTCGCCGCGCCCAGGCTTAAATCGACATTCAGCCCGCCGATAACCAGGGCCCGCTGCTTCTGCAAATTCAACTCGTAGGTTTCCGAACCGGGGTTGATCATCGTGGTGCCGTTCTGGTTGGTCTTTCTGCTGGAACCTTCAAGCAGATACGCGCCGCGGTTTGTCTCGTTGGTAACGATAAGGGTGGCAAAGGGCGAAAAAAGATCCGCGGGCTTTGAATTGAAGTTGATCACCGGGGAGTCCCGGCCGGGGCCCGGCACAACAGGCATCATGGGGATACCGTCGGCCAGATCGCGGGCGGTAATACTTCTGATCCCCATTGAGCTGCGGTCGTAGTATTCATAGACGGGGAAAAAGAAGTAACCGTCGGGATTCGGGTCCATGTACACCTTTTTGTTCCGTTCCAGGGGGGCAAGGGTGGTAAGGGTGGGGCCGTCGGGCCGGTCAATGCGGATCTGCAGGGCCATGTTGGTGTCGTTCTGGATGATAACGTAGGCCTCGCCGCCCAGCACCCGGTTGATGTTTACCTGAATCGCCCGGGCATTGGCGGAATCGTAGACCACCAGGCCCGCAAAGACAATGTCGTCGCTGTTCAGGTTGGAGCCCTTGCTACGGTAGACATCTTCCTTTACGGCCCGCAAGAGGAAGGTACCACTGGGATCTTCCATCCGGTCAAAAGAATCAATGCGCCGGGAATCCAGCGCGCGGACGCCGCCCAGGATGTGGCTGTTCACAATGGTCCCCGCGAACAGTACCAGGGGATCGTTCATGTTGTTGTTCACCGTAAGAAAGCCGGCGGGGTCGTTGTCCCATTTAATGTCCGCGGACGCGGCCTGCCTTGGTGTTGTTACTTCCGCTCCGGTAGAAACCGGCTGCGCTCCGTCGTTTGTGGCGCATGTTACCAGCGCCAGGGCCGCCATTACGGTGATTACACCGAACATGGTTTTTTTCATCACATTTCTCCTTAATGATAAACTATGGTTACGGCCCCAGGGCCGTTGTTCCCCCTTCCAGACAGTTGAGCTTCTTGCAAAACCCGGTTACTTGAACCGGTAGGTGTACCCCAGTGTGAACTGGAAAACGAATAGTGTTTTTGGTAGTTCGTCCATGTCGCCATCCTTGTATGGATAGCTGTCAGGTTTCTCGGGGGTCATGAACTTAAACGTAAACCCCGGGCGGAACAGGTGATGTTCACTACCCACAAGACCACCAAGGACGATATCAAAGGCCGATGAGCGGTATTTTTTTTCACCGCCTGGGGCCCCCTGTGTGCCGCTAAAGGTGTAGACCTCCGCCGCTCTGCCAAGGCCCAGCCCGCCATAAAACCCCCCAATAGTATCCATCGGGATAAACCCGTTAATGCGGGCGTAGGGGTACACCGACGAATACTTGGAGGCTTCCACATCATTAAACAACAGGGAATTGCTGTAGTAATACTTATTAGTTCCGCTGTATATAAAAAATTCTTCTCCGTTGGTAAACCCAAAGTCCGCGCCGAGTTCAACGAATATATGGGCTATAACCGGAACAGCCGCGCTGATGTTCACGAAAAGCGCGCCGGTGTGCGCGCCCCCAAGGGAAATTCCAAAATTCCCGCTAAGGCCGGTAAGGTTTTTGCCGTCATTCCACAGGTAGTTATGGAAGCCGCTGCTAAACCGCTCCCGTTGCTGATCTCGCTGCCGTTCGGCCTGCCGCTCGGCCTCCACCCGCCGCTGTTCCGCCTGCCGCTCGGCTTCGATCCGCTGCCGTTCAGTCTCTGCCTGCCGCCGCTCGGTTTCGATCCGCTGCCGCTCAGCCTCCGCCCGCTGCCGTTCGGCCTCCGCGGCCTGCTGGCTTTCCCGGTACCTGCCCGCCAGTACGCCGGTTACGCCATAGGAAAGTTCCCCCATAATCTCGATGCCGTCTTCCAGGTTCTGATACTGCTTGGAACTTGCGGCGATCTGCTCGGCGCTTTCAATGTCAAGTATGCCAATATTAAACAGGTTCATCCTGCCCAACGTGGTAATCTGTCCGGACAGCACGTATCGGGCGTTGGTTGCCTTGCCGATGGCGGCCATGCTGTCGCGGTCGGTCATGCCCGAATTTTGAAATTCCGTTTCTGCCATAACGGACTCTATCGTCCGGGTCCGGGGGAACACCGCGTAGCGGCCGCTGTTCGCGATTTCCGTTGCCAGGATCTGGGCAAGCAGCTCGGCTTCTTCCTGCTGGACCGCCGGGTCGTTTATCAAGAGGGGCAGCACCGCCAGCGTGGCGGCGGGCGCGGCACTTTCATCCTGTACCGAGGAGATAATATTCCGCGCCATGAGGGGCAGCAGCGCGGGAATTTCTTCGATGTTTTGGTATTCCCGGTAATCGCCTGTTATCTGCCGCATAGTGTTTACATCAACGATGGAGATGAGGAGGAGGTTCGCGGTTCCCAGCCGGGCGATGTGCCCCGACACCACGTAGTCCGCGTTCATCTGCCGGCCCAGATCGGCAATGGTGTCCGAATCGGTAAGGCCCGATGAACGCTGAAACGCATGCTCCTGCATGATGGATTCCACACTGCTTGTCCGTGGTACGATCCTGAACGCATTCATCAGGTCCTGAGAACCGGAAAAGAGATTCGCGATGGTATCCCCGTCCCGCCCGCTGCCGCCGGTAAAGGGCAGAATGCCCAGCCTTGGTCTTGTCTGCGCGTATGCCGTTAATCCGGCACACAACAAGACTACCGCCATGATTATCTTTTTCATGGTTGTTACTCCTCTTGATATGTTGATACGCGTCCTGTGTAACCGGATGATATGTACGGAACGCCTGGTATGAAGAACGAATCGGAAGGGATAAAAACAGAGAACAAAAACGAGACGGGAAAATCCGTTACGGAGGGGAACATAAATCATCTCCTCTTTTTGTTTTATATAATCTGTACTTAAGAGCTTTATCGAGATTAT
>JAIRND010000001.1 GCA_031258225.1 Treponema sp.
TGCGCTTCGGCCATGTCGATGGCTTCCTGCCCGTTTGCCGCGATACCGGTTACCCGTATGTCTTCCGCCAGGGTCTCCAGCATGAGTTTAAGGTTGTCCACAAAGAGCCGCTGATCGTCGGCCAGGAGGAGCTTTATCACAGACGCGGGATCGTGCATTGTGCCGCCAGTATAGCGCCGCTCCACTGCCGCCGCAATATCGGACCCGCGGCATCAACAGCCGATTACCGTCACATCCCCTTCCCGCGTCCAGAAAAGCCGTTCCTCCCAGTCCGCCTCGCCGGATCGCCGGTCGAAGATGACCAGGTAGCAGGGCGCCGCCGGATCTATCAGGTCCCGGTAACGGCGTATCTGAACAAGACCCTCCTCCCGTGCCGCCGCAGGGGACCGGTTTTTCCGCGCAAGCTTGATCTCGATAATGTTCCACGCCCCCTTAAACTCCACCGCCAGGTCCATCCGGCCCCGGCCCGCCGCGTACTCCCGCTCGATACGGCCTTCCCCGTTGGTTACCCGCTGCAAGAAAGCCTGGAGCAGCAGGTGGGGAAAGACTTCGGTGTAGTCGGACATTTCCTCCCAGGTTTCGGAATTGAGCCGCCAGAATTTCTGGAACTCCCGCAGCAGCGCGTCCATGTCCAGGGTCCCGTCCGGTTTCGCCCATTTCCATTCCGGTTCGGGCATGGCAAGCTGGGGGCCGTAGGTCATCTGCCGGGCCAGCGTTTCACGGTAGATGGGGTTGGCCACCACCGGCGTCCCCCGCTCTATCGCGACCAGCCCCAGGTCAAGGCAGAGCCGGAATGCCTCGCTTTCCGCCAGCCGGAGGTCAGGCTCCCCGGTCATCAGGGTTTCCATAACCGCGCGGATTCTGGGGTCCTCCAGCCGGTAGGCCAGCGCGTCCAGATGAGTTTCCCGGGCCAGGATCATCTGCTCCCGGGCCTCCCGGATGTGGCGGGTCGTAACCGTCTCGCTGCTCGTCTCGTCCAGCACCCGCATGGTGGCCCGCATGAAAAGGGAGTTGACGATCCAGGGTTGGCCACGGGACTGCTCGTAGACGTAGTCCAGCGCTTCGACGCTAATCTCTTGCCCGGTTTCCGCGGTTCGCTGGGCGAAGAGCCGGGCGATGTCGTCCCTGGTGAAGTTGGATAGGACCGCCGAATCGGTCTTGACGTTGAAGGGGGAGCCGGGGTTGACCGGGACACCTCCTTTGGCGGCGGTGATGTAGTCTTTGAGGTCCCGCATTCCGACCAGGGCGATGGAGGTGGGAAACGTGCCAGCTCCCCGTCCGGCAAACCCCCCCCTAAGCTGGCGGAGGAAGCTGATAAGGGCGTCTCCCTGGAGCACGTCCACTTCGTCAAAGAGGACTATCAGGGCTTGAGGGGCGACCAGGGCGGCCCAGTTTTGAAGGATACCGTTCAGCATACTACCTGGGTCGGCAAGGCCCGCTTCCGGGACCGGCAGGCCAGTCCATTCGGCCCACTGCCGTATGGCGTGGCAGATATTGGGCATGACCCGTTCCGCATCGGGGATTCCCTGGCAGCGTTCCACGGTTACATAGCAGGCCACCGCGCCGGCTTCCGGGGCGGCGTTAATCTCCCGCGCCCAGTTTTGCAGGAAGGTGGTCTTCCCGGTCTGCCGGGGGGCGTGGAGCACCCAGTACAGCTTGTCCCGGATGTACCGGTGAAGCTGGGCCCCCACCAGCCGTTCTTCCGGGGGGAGCATGTAATGGTCCTTCGGGTTGCAGGGGCCGGTGGTGTTAAAGAACCGGATTTGTCGTTTATCCATACGGATAGTATGCCACTAAAAGCGGGAAGTGAACAATGAACAACGTATCACTCCCACTCCACCGGCGCCGCAATACCGGACCCGCGGCAAACCGGAGGCCGGGAAAATCATGACAATTGTCATAGTATTTATGACAAAATTATGATTGCGTTATGATTCCGGTATGGTACTATAGAGCATGGTCATGGTCGTAAAAAAAGCCAAAAAGAAGCCCTGGACAAAGAACGATACCCAGCTCGTTACCCTGGCGCTGCCTACGACTCTGTGGTTTCTCATCTTCGCGTATCTTCCCATGTTTGGCGCGCTTATCGCCTTTAAGGAATACCGGGTTGTAAGCGGCTTTGTGAAGAGCCTGTTTACCAGTCGCTGGGTGGGGCTTGAAAATTTCTACTTCCTGTTCAGTAACAAACTGGTCTGGCTGACTATCCGGAATACCCTGCTCTACAATACGGTGATGATAGCCTTGGGTATTATCGTTCCCGTAGTCTTGGCGATCATCATCAGTGAGGTCTGGAACAAGAGGCTTGCCAAAGTCTACCAAACCCTGATGTTCTTCCCCTATTTTTTATCCTGGGTGGTGGTTTCCGCCCTGGTCATGGGTTTCTTAAGTTACGACCTGGGCATCCTTAACAAGATCCTGCTCTTCTTTGGGGGGGAGAAGCGGTTCTGGTACCGGGAAACCGCGATGTGGCCGCCCTTCCTTGTTTTTATGAGCCAGTGGAAGGGCATGGGCTATGGCATGGTGATCTATTTGGCGGCAATTACCTCCACGGACAAAACTATTTACGAAGCCGCCATTATCGACGGGGCCACCAAGTGGCAGCAGATCTGGAAGATTACACTGCCCCTTATTAAAAACGTGGTTATCCTTATGTTTATCCTCTCGGCGGGCCGTATCTTCTCCTCCGATTTCGGCCTCTTCTACCAGATACCCCGGAACACCGGGGCTTTATACGATGTGGTTACCACTATTGATGTGTTCGTATACCAGCAGTTAAAGAGTGCCACCATCGGCATGGCCTCCGCGTCCGCCCTGGTACAATCCGTGGCCTGCTGCGTCATGATTCTGGTGGTCAACCAGATTGTAAAAAAAATCGATCCCGACGCGGCGATGATTTGAGGGAGTTGAAATGAGGCGGTATCAAAGCGCTATCGTGCGTTTTACCCGGGTCGGTCCTTTTAGTAATCTGCTTTTTAATCTGGCGCTGCTAATCCTGTCCGCCCTGTGTATTATTCCGTTTATCCTGGTCATTTCGATTTCCCTGTCCGCGGAGGAAACGATACAGACCTACGGGTACCGTCTTATCCCCAAAATTGTTTCCTTCGACGGGTACGCCTATCTTTACCGGCAGCGGGAGGTTATGCTCCGGGCCTTTGGCATGTCGGTGCTGGTAACCGGTGCCGGTACAGTCCTGGGGATACTGCTCTGTTCGTCCATGGGCTATGTGCTCTCCCGCCTTGAGTTTAAGCTCCGACGGTTCTATACCTGGCTGGTGTTTATCCCCATGATCTTCAGCGGCGGCATGGTGGCCGGTTACTTTGTTATGACCCAGGTCCTCCATCTGCGGAATTCCCCCCTGGCCCTTATCCTGCCCCTCTGTGTTTCGTCGTTCAACATCATCATCTGCCGGACCTTTTTCCGTACCACCATCCCCGATTCGGTGGTGGAGTCCGCCACCATGGACGGCGCGGGGCACTGGACCATCTTCTTCCGTATTGTGTTACCCCTTTCCCTGCCGGTTCTGGCCACCATCGGCCTTTTTATGAGTTTTGGCTACTGGAACGATTGGTTCACCTCCATGCTGTACATCGATAAACCGGAACTCCTGACGCTATCGGCCTATTTGAACCGGATACTGGAGAATATCAGTTATATCACTTCAAATACCCAGATGGCCGGGATTACTCAAGCCGAACTTTTGGCGAGACTCCCCCGGGAATCGGCCCGGATGGCCATTGTGGTCATATCGGTGTTACCCATTGTTTGTACCTATCCGTTTTTTCAGCGGTACTTTGTTTCGGGTCTTACGATCGGCGCGGTTAAAGGATAACTGCCCCTATCCGGAGATAAATTTTATGTGGAGGCACATGATGAAGAAGACGATTGTGTTAGTTGCGGTTCTGTTGTACCTGGGATCCCTGGCCTTTGGGGCAGGCAGAACCCAACAGAGTACGGTTCCTACCCTGGTATGGTACGACCTGGGTGCGGTTCCTGGTCCGGCTGATCAGGCGGAAAATGTCAGGATCATGAGCGATTATGCCGAGCAGAAAATCGGCGTCCGTTTCGAGATACGAAACGTATGGTGGGACGGCTGGGATACCCTGATCAATTCAGCGGAACCCTTTGACATTGCATGGTCCGAGTCGGGGATGTACGCGCGGTATGTTCCCGTGGGGGTATACGCGGATATCACCGATCTGCTGCCGTCCGCAGCCCCCGCGCTCTGGAATTTTATTCCCCAGAGCCTCTGGGATGGAATGCGGATGGGTGGGAGAATTTACGCGGTACCGGCCTATAAGGATTCATCGGGAACCCTTTTCCTCTTTTGGGATAAAAAATATGTGGATAAGTACAACCTGAATACCGGCAAGCGGCCCTATACCCTGGAAGATTTTGACAAGGACCTCCGTACCGTCAAGGCCGGAGAAGGTCCGGCCTTTTATCCCCTTATGAGGGCCAGGACTTCCTCCTATCTGTGGCGTGACGATGAATGGACCTATGATGGTCTGAGTGCCGGTGTAGCTTGGATGGCAGTACGGATGAACGATCCCGCCCGCCGGGTCATTTCAACCCTGGAACAGCCTGAAACCCTGGCCAAGTACAAAATTCTCCGCGCGTGGTACAAGGACGGCATCATCAACCCCGACGCCCCCCAGCTTACCGAGGTTCCACGGGGCAGGACCGTAGCGGATGACTGGGCCTGGCCCTCCAAGGCGGAGACCCTCGCCGTGATGGAGGGTATTGAGGCATACGTGCCGGTTGAACTGGGTAACTCCTTTCTAAATACCAGCTCGATCCGGGGTTCCCTGATTGCCGTTGGCGCCAATTCCCGGTACAAGAACGAGGCCCTTAAGTTTATCGAACTTATCAACACGGATCATAAGTTCCGGGACATGCTGGCCTACGGTATAGAGGGGAAACACTTCCGCTATGTGTCCCCCAACGTGGTGGAACGGCTGACGGACACGTACATGCCCTACGAGTGGACCCAGGGCACCTTCTTTACCCTGTCCACCACTGTCGATCAGCCGCCGACCACCTGGGACGAGGTGCGCGCGCAGAACGAACGGGCGGTTCCCTCGGTAGTGAACGGTTTTTCCATGGATGTTTCCGGCGTCCGGAATGAAATTGCCAACATCAAAACCGTCTCGGAGCGGTACAGTTCCGAATTGGTATACGGTGATGTGGAACCGGAGGTGCTTATCCCCCGGATAATGGCGGAACTGCGGGCCGTCGGCTTTGACAAGGTTGTCGCGGAAGCCCAGCGCCAGATTGACGAATATTACAAATAAAAATCAGTTACTATCCCCCCGCCTTGGATGAAAACCCGGGGCGGGGGTTCCGTTACAGTACGACTTACCCATTACGGTACTGCGTTTCTCCTGGGTCATGGGCCAGGACGATATCCTCGCCCACGCCACGCTCAGGGGACCCCAGTTTGGCGTACCCGTCTGGAAAGAAGTCACCGTTACCG
>JAIRND010000019.1 GCA_031258225.1 Treponema sp.
GACCCGGTTATATGGCGCAAGGCGAGCGTGGCCGTTGCCGGCCTGCCGCTCCCCAGCGGGTTGCTGTTGGAGGAAATCAACAGATCGTTATACCTAAGTAAACGCGCATGGTGCCAGGCGCCGCGAGTAAGGCAGAGTCGTGAAGTTTCGGGAACAGGTACTACGTTTACCCGGAGGCCAGTTTCGCGGCGGTATCGTAGATAAGGCGGTACACCATGTCGATCTTGTCCTCGTCGATCCCCGCAAAGGCGATTCGTATGTAGCGGTCCTCCAGGGAAATAACGCCGATACCCCGGCCATAGAGGAGTTCCTGCCGCAGTTTTTCCGCGCTTATACCCTCGCAGCGGAAGCTCATAAAGTAACCTGAATTGAAGGGCAGGGGTTTTAAGACAGGATGCGGAGGATTGCCACGGATAAAGGCCTGTACCCTCTTGTAACGGCCCTTAAGGGTGTTGAGGAACCCCTCTTTTTCGGCGGGAGTCCGTTTGTCCTCCATCGCCCTGAGCATGATGTACTGGGCGGGGGTGTTGGCGCAGGATACGGAGGAACGGATGGCCCCCATCAGCTTGCGGATAAGGGCGTCGTAGTGGGAAGGTCCCAGGGCGCGGCAGGCGTAGGTAACAAAGCCCATGCGGAACCCCCAGATATAGTCTTCCTTGATGGGACCGTCCACCTTGACGGCCAGAATTTTGTCGTGCAGGGAAGAGAAGCGGACAAACGGGGATTCCTTACTGATGTCATCCTCGTAAAAGAGGCCGAAATAGGCGTCGTCGCAGATCACCAGCACGTCGGCCCCGGAGTCCGCCGCTTCCCGCAGTATGTCTACCAGGGCTTCTTCTTCCCGGATGGTGGGCGAATAGCCGGAGGGGTTGTTGGGAAAGTTCAGCAGGATCCGCACCGTGCCGGTTTTTGCCTCCTCCTGTACCGCCTTCCGGATGGAATCCAGGTTAAGCCCGCTTCCCGTGCCAAAGAACGGGACCTCCCGGACCTCCGCCCCCCGGCGCGTATGGAAGATAAGGCCGTAGTTGTCCCAGCAGGGGTCGCTTACCAGGATCCGGTCCCCCTCGTTGACGAACATGTCCGCGGTGTAGGAAAGGCCCGCGGTCAGACCCGGCACCACCGCCGGCAGCGAAATATGTTCCGCGTTGATCGAGGGGTTCTTTTGGATGATCAGGTCCTTCCAGACCAGCCGCGCGGCTTCCACCCCGGCGGTAGGCGCGTAGACCACCGATTCCTCCGGGCTTAGGGTGGGCATGCAGCCGGCGATGGCCGAGAGGATCAGGGGCCGGCCGTTTTTGAAGGCCATGCCGATAGTGCCGTTGGCAAGGCCGGCCGATTCTTTCGCCTCCGCGGATTGGGCAATGATGCCCCGTGGAAAGTAAAAGCGGTGCCCCAGGTTGGACAGAAGCCGGGACACAATGGTACCCTGTAACGCGCAGTTGAGTTCTTCCGCGGGATTTGTCATAAGGGTTCATCTTCATGAAAAGCCCTTACTTAGTCAACGGTATCTGGAGTAGAATAATTTTTATGGATTTCTGGCAAGGGAATGACGGACAGTCCGGGGCGGCGCGGGAGGCCCGGTACGTTTACGGCAATGACCCGAACATTCGGGGATTTGACGCGGAAAGGCCCGCCGAGCGCGCGGTGGAACTGGTGGAAAACTGCCGGCGGGAACTGGCAAAGCGGATCGTGGGCCAGCGGGACATGATCAACGGCCTGTTGGCCGCGCTGGTTGCCGGCGGGCATATCCTCCTGGAGGGAGTGCCCGGACTTGCCAAAACCACGGCGGTAAAGAGCCTGGCGGAGATAACGGGCCTCCTCTTTAAGAGGATACAGTTCACCCCGGACCTTCTGCCCGCGGACCTGACCGGTACGCTGATCTGGGAACAGGGCACCGGCGCCTTCTCGGTCCGCCGGGGGCCGGTCTTTGCCAACGTCATCCTGGCCGATGAGATCAACCGGGCCCCCGCCAAGGTGCAATCCGCCCTGCTGGAGGCCATGCAGGAGGGGCAAGTTACCATCGGGGATCAGAGCCACCGCCTGCCGGATCCCTTTTTTGTCCTTGCCACTCAGAACCCCATTGAACACGAGGGCACCTACGCCCTGCCTGAAGCGGAACTTGACCGCTTTCTGCTCAAGATACTCCTCAACTACCCCAGCCCGGAGGAGGAGATCGCCGTGATGAGGCAGGCCGCCCCCCTGTCCGGCAGGGAAAACGGCCGCTTCCCCGCCCTTGCCCCGGTGTTGAGCCGGGAATCCCTGACGTTTCTCAGGGCCGCGGCGGAACGTGTCCGGGTGGATCCGGGGATCGAGCGTTACATGGTGGCCGTTGTTACCGCCACCCGGCCCCCCGCCGCCGCGTCCACGACAAGCGGCGCCGCTTTTTCGCGGGACACGGGGGCCCAGGGCGGGTCCCGCCCCTCCCGGAGCCAGGAAAGCGTTTACCGTTACATTGCCTTTGGCGCCTCTCCCCGCGGGACCATCGCCCTGCACCGGATTGCCCGGATCCTCGCCCTGTTTGAGGGCCGGTCCTATGTCGGCCCCGAAGATGTTAAGGCCGCCGCCTATCCGGTTCTGCGGCACCGGATTGTCCTTTCCTACGCGGCGGAAGCCGACGCCCTGGACGCCGATACGGTGATTTCCCGGCTTTTGTCCGTTGTCCCCCTGCCCTAACAGCCGGTTTCCGCATGGATCGATGGGAATTACTGCGCAGAGTTACCGCCTTCCCCCTCGGCGCCGGGGCCCTTTCGGAGGAACTCCTCTCCGGAAGTTTCCGGTCGGTGTTCAAGGGCCAGGGCATAGAATTTGACGAGGCCCGGCACTACGAAGCCGGGGATGACGCCCGGTTCATCGACTGGAACGTGAGCGCCCGCCTGGGCGAGCCCTACGTGAAACTGTACCGGGAGGAACGGGAATTTTCGGTTTTCATCATACTGGACACCTCCTCCTCCATGTTCACCTCACTGTGGCCCTCCGGCGCGGAGGAGACGAGCGCCTACGATCAGGGGGTCCTGGCCGCCGCCCTCGTTGCCTTTTCCGCGGAAAAGGAGGGACAGCGGGTGGGGGCCCTCTTCTTCGACCGGGACATTTCCCAGGTCTTTCCCCCCCGCAAGGGACGGCGGCATATCATGGGGATCCTCAGCGCCGCGGTGGAGCGCGGGGGCCCTTCCGCCGGGGGAGCCGAAGCCCGGGCCCGCGGCAGCAATCTGGGGGCCGCCCTGCGGGGAGCGGCGCGGATTTTGAAGCGGCGCGGCCTGGTGGTGGTGATAACCGATTTTTTTACCTCCGCCTGGGAGCGGGAATTTGAGGACCTGGCGGTACGGCACGACCTTATCGCCATTGGGATTGGGAGTTCGCTGGACCGGGACTTTCCCGATCTTGGACTTGTCCCGCTGGAAGACCCGGAAACGGGGGTACACTTCTATGGGGCCTCCGCCGTTCCGGCCTTCCGTAAGGCCTGGACCCGGTGGCGCGAGGAACGCCGGGACTTCGTGGAGAGCCTGTGCCGCCGCTGGGGGGCCGCCTGCCTGTTTCTGACCGCCGGGGAGGACAGCCTTACGGCCCTCAGCCGTTTTTTCAGCGGCCGCAGACCGGTTCACCGGGTACGGCGCCGGCCTTCCCCCAGGGGCCGCCAATGAAGTCTCCGTTTCCCCCGTTTCTCCCGCTTCTTTTGGCCCCGCTTCTTGCCGCCGGAACCCTGGGGGCCCAGGAGCCGCCGGAGGGGGAATCCAGTCAGGTCCCCCGGCAGGTCTTTGTGGGGGATCGGGGCCGCCTCATCCTGAATCCGGGCCCGGGCTTTGAGGATGTCCTCCCCTTCACCATTGACGATCCCCGCCAGCTCCCCCAGGGGCAGGTTCTAAGGCTCCACCGGCTGGAATTCCGGCGCCTGCGGGGCGTCGAGCAGGTCTTTATCGATTTTACCGCCTTCGCGCCGGGCCGGATCAACCTTCCCCCCCTGGTTCTGCCCCAGATGCCGGGGCTGGACCTTGAAGCGCATGAAGTGAACGTGGCCTCAATTCTGGACACCGGTCCGGGGCCCGGTTTCTCGCGGCAGGGGGGAGCGGTTCTGGCCCTTTCCGGTCCCATGCCCCCCCTGGCCGTGCCGGGTACGGCCTTCCTCATCTACGGGACGGCTTCCCTCATCGTCCTTGCCCTGCTGCTCAGCCTGGGCCTGGGTCTGTGGGGCAGACCCTACCTGACGGCGTTTCTGGAAAACCACCGCCGCAGACGGCTGATACGCTTTATGGGCCGCGTTGGAAAGCGGCTGCGGGAACGCGTCGGCCCCGCTTCCTGCCAGGAGGTACTGCGGGAACTCTCCACCGAGTTCAGGACCTTCCTGGGGTATTTTTTCAACAACGGGGAGGAAAACGCCGGACCGGAGGGCCGCCCCCCGGCTTCCGGGGCCGTATCCGCGGTGTGGAATTGCCGGGCCATGACCGCCGCGGAGTTCTTCTCCCTGCCCCCCCTGTTTCCGCCCCTCCCGGAGACCCCGGCCCCCCCCTGGGCGGAACTGAGTTCGCCCCCCGCGCTGGGGAATTTTTTCCGCATCATCGACCGGCTCCGTTACAGCGGGGAACCCGCGGAACCCGCGGAGGTGGCCGCCCTGATTGACCGGCTGGATCGCATTCTTGGGGCCATGGACGCGGGATTCCGTGCCGGCGGGCTCCGTACCCGTGTTGCCGGTCCCCCATCTCCAACGGAGGGCCCGTGAGCATTGGGTTTGAGTACCCGCGGTTCATCGCGGCGGGCCTGGTCCTTATCCCCCTGGCCCTGGTCCTGTTCAGGCGGGCCCGGAGCGCCTTTGTGCTGTTCCTGCCCCTGGGCGCGCCGGGGGGCATCCCCTTCAAACCGCCGTTCAAATGGGATCTGATCGTCAACCTGCTGACCGCCGTGGAACTGGCGGGGGTATGCCTGCTGTTTCTTGCCGCCGCCGGCCCGGAACGCCGGGTAAACCAGACCGTTTGGCTTAGCCGGGGGGCGGATATCCTGTTCGTTCTGGACCTCAGCCCCAGCATGGCGGGCATCGACATGGGCGGACGCAGCCGTTTTGACGCCGCCCGGGACCTTGTCCGGGATTTCGCGGAACGGCGCCCCTCGGATGCCGTCGGCCTGGCCGCGCTGGGCTACGACGCGGCCCTCCTGGTTCCCCCTACGCTGGACCGGCGCCCCCTCATTGAGCGGCTGGAACGCCTCCGGGTGGCGGAACTGGGGGACGGAACCGCCCTGGGCATGGGCCTGGCAGTGGCGGCCCGGCACCTGCAAAATTCCCAGGTCTCCCGCCGGGTGGTCATCCTGATCACCGACGGGGAAAACAACGCGGGGGCGCTCGACCCCCAAACCGCCGCGGCCCTGCTGGCGGATTCCGGCATATCCCTGTGGGTTATCGGGGTGGGCAGCGGCGGGGAGATACCCATCGACTACGTTGATCCCGTTACCCGGATGCGGCGCACGGGGATCTTCGATTCCCGCTTTGACGAGGAGAGCCTCCGTGCGCTCAGCGGGGCGGGCAGGGGGGTTTACATCGCCGCGCCTTCCGCGGACACCCTGGCCGCCGCCTTTTCCCGGATCTCCGGGGAGGAACTGACGGTAAGCCGTTTTAGTACCCTGGTCCGCCGCCGTTCCCTCTTCCTGTTCCCGCTCGCGGGGGGTTTCGGCCTTATCATCCTGGTCCGCCTTGTGCGGCGCTTCTTCCTGGGGGCCCTGGTTTGAGCCCCGCTTTGGATTCCGTGCTTAACCTTGGCTTCCCTTCCCGCCTGCCGGGAACGGACGGCGCCTTTGGGCTGGACCGCCCCCAGGTCCTCCTCTGCCTGGTCCCCCTGTTTTGTTTTGCCCTGGTACGGGTGATCCGGGACCGGACCTACTCACGCCTCATACGGCCCTTTGCCTTCAGATACCGGTGTTCCCGTTTCCTGTTTTGGGTTTTTTGCGCCTCCCTTGTGTTTGCCCTTGCCGGTCCCCATTGGGGGCTGCGGCGGATAAGCGAGTACCGCTGGGGTCTGGATGTGGTACTTGCGCTGGACATGTCCCACAGCATGGAAGTCCGGGACCTGGGCCCGAGCCGCCTGGAGCGGGCCGCGGACATCGGCCGGGAACTGGCGGAACTGCCGGGTTTCAGACTGGGCGTTGCCCTTGGCCGGGGCCGGGGGAATTTGGCAATCCCCCTGACCGATGACCGCCCCGTGGTCATGAGCCTCCTTGAGAGCCTTGACGAGGCGGTCTACACCGGTACGGGGACCAATCTGGAATCCCTTGTCGACACCGCCGCTTCCGCTTTTCTGGACGATTTTCCCGGCCGCCGGGTGATCGTCCTGTTGAGCGACGGGGAGGCCCTGTCCGGTTCCCTTCCCGGCGCGGCGCGGCGCGCCCAAAATCTGGACATCGGCATTGTGGCGGTGGGCCTTGGCACCGAGGCCGGCGGCCCCGTACCGGCCCCGGACTCCGGGGAACTAAGCCGGCTGCGGCCGGAGGCCCTGGAGGAGGCCGCGGAATTGACCGGGGGCGTCTACATTGACGGCGGCGACCCCCTGGCGGGCGCGCGGGTGGGGGCCTACCTTGAATCCCTGGCCTCCGAGCGGGAGGGAAGCTCCTGGCGCCGGGAAAACCGGCCCCGGTGGCGCTTCTTTCTCTGCATCGCCCTGGCGGCCCTTGCCTGTTCAAAACTCTGCATGCGCCGCTTTGTCCCGCGGCCCCGTTCCCGGCAGCCGCTCCTGGCCCTGCTGTTCGTCCCGCTGCTCTCCCCGCTGTACCAGTCCTGCGCCCCCGTGCCGGGGAAACTCCTGGTGGTGGAGGGGAATTTTTACCACTCCCAGGGCCGCTACGATGAGGCGATAGAGGCCTACACCAGGGCCCTGGACTACCCGGAGGCCCTTCCCTACGCGCAATACGGCCTGGGGACCGTCTACGCCTCTCTGGAGGAACTACCCGCCGCCCTAAGCCGCTATGACGCCGCCCTTGAAGCCTATGAAGCCCTGCCCGCGGGGGAGGAACTCGGCTACCGGCTGAATTACAACCGGGGCCTGGTTCTGTTTTGGGAAGGAGATTTTGAAGGCGCCGCCCTGGCCTTCCGGCAGGCCCTGGAACTTGACGGCAGCCGGATCGAGGCGAAACGGAATCTGGAAATTGCCCTGCTCTCCCTTTCGGAGGAGCGGGAGCGGAACGCCAACGGATCCGCCGGTGGCGGGGAAGGGGAGGGGGATCCCCTCGACCCCCGCCTTGACATCCTGTTCAGGTATCTCAACGTGAAGGAACAAAACCAATGGAAAAGCAGGGAATGGACGGAAGAACCGTCCACCATCGGCCCGGATTATTAGCAAACACCGGCAGGGTCCCCCTCCTCATCCTCCTGGCCGCCCTGTGGACCGTTCCCCTTTTTCCCCAGAGCGCCCCCCGCGCCTTCTGGCGGAACCTTCCCCCGGCCCTTACCGTGGGGGAGGAGGCCGTGCTGGTCCTCTGTGTTGACAGGGGGACCCGTCCCGATCCGCCCGCCCAGGGCTTCTCCCTCCCCCCGGTTCCCGCTATGACCATCATGGAGGCCCTGGAACCGGAAGCGGAGAACGAACTGCTTGCCCTCCGCGTCATCCCGCTGGAAGGCCCCGTTTTCACCCTTCCCCCCTTTTCGTTCCCCCTGGGAAACCTGAGCCTGCGGGTCCCCGCCCTCCGTATCCCCGTGCGCCCCGCGCCTCCGGGGGGGCCGCCCCCCGCCGCGCCGCCGGAAAAAGCGCCGGAACAGACCGGGTATCCCCCCTTTGCGTCCGGGTTTACGCCGCGGTCCGGTATGTTTGCCGGACCAAGCCGCGAAATTCAGGCGCGCAGCCGGGCCCTGTGGGAGGAGGGCCGGATAGTCGAGGCCCTGGCGGAGTTACGACGGAACGAACGGGATCACCCCGCCGGTTTCAGCCTGGTGGAACTCCGCCGGGCCCTGGAGCGGACCCTGGGACTGGAGGGGGAACCGGACGAGGTATACTCCCCCCGCATTTTCTTTATCCCCGCCCTGGTACTCTGCCTAATCCTGGCCGCCCTCAGCCTTACCCTCCCCGCCGGCCTGTCAAGGAAAAGAAGTTCCAGAACCCTGGTCTGGTTCCGCCGGGGCCTCTGTCTTTTTTTCAGCGCCGCCGCCCTGTTCTGCCTTTTCAGACTGAGTTTTGGCAGACGCCTCAGCCTGAACTACGGGAACAACCCCCCACGGCAGGCCCTGTCCAGGGAAAGCGCCGTGTACCGTGTGCCCGACGACCGCGGAACCGAAATCGCCCGGTTCAGGGAAGGCCAGGGGCTCCTGGTCTACGAGATCCGGGACGGCTGGGCCTACGCCGAATTATCCGCAAACGGCCGCGCGGGTTGGATTAAAACCGGAACCTATCTTATCTATTAGGTGTTTAGGTAGTAGATAAGACTGTTCCTCCCCTGGCCGGGTACTGGAACAAGATCGGGCAACGGGGGCGGCGGTGGATTTTGGCGATATTCTGGATCAGTGGGAACAGGGACAGTGGGACAACGGGAAACGGGACAAGGGGAAGCGGGATAAGGGGAATCCCCGGAACGCCTCCCCGCCGGAGAACCCCGCGGAACACCCGCTGTCCCGCTGGCTTCAAACCCACCAGGTCCCCGACAAGGACGCCGATGATCCAGAAACCCGCGAAACCCCCGCCCAGCGCCGCCGCCGGCTTCTGGCCCGCCGTCCCGACGCGGTTATCGATCTCCACGGCCTTACCCGTGAGCAGGCCTGGACCGCCCTGGAACAGTTTTTTGAGACAGGCCAGCGGCAGGCTTACGAAAAACTCGCGATCATCCACGGCAAGGGGATTCACTCCCCCGGCGGAGCGGTACTCAAGGAAACCGTAAGGAAATTTATTGAACACTGCCCCCGCGCGGGACAAAGCGGCCCCAGCGGGAGCGGGACAACCTGGGTACTGCTCAAGCCCCGCTAAACAGGACTACCGCTCCCGGTAGATAATACGACCCCGGCTCAGATCGTAGGGCGAAAGGGCAATCCGCACCCTGTCGCCGGGAACAATACGGATGTAGTGCTTGCGCATTTTTCCGGAAAGATGGGCAAGGATCAGGTGGCCGTTTTGATTATCCAGCTCGACCCGGAACATGGTATTGGGTAATGCCTCCCGGACTACCCCCTCGACTTCTATCGCTTCTTCTTTCGCCACACAAACTCCTTCTGCCATTCAACTCTAATGCTATTCACATGACGCGGTTCTGTCAATCGCCATCGCCGGACGCATTAGTAAACGCCGCTACCCTGGGGCACGCTTGCGTGTCAAGGCGCTTAATGATTACACTCTACCACAGAGAGGAGCGGAGGTATAACGGATGAAACAGGTCTTGATTGTCGATGAATCACCCCTGCTTAGAGAATACCTCAACCTGAAACTAATCGAAAACGATCTGGACGTGGATTTGGCGCGGAACGTCCTGGAAGGATGCTCCAAAATACGGAACGGAACCCCCGACCTGCTGATCCTCGATTACAACCTGGGCAAGAACGAATATCTGGATATCCTCAAACAGAAAAAAATGAATCCCAACGCGGTGAACACCCCCGTAATTCTCCTGGCCAGGCGGATCGAGCCCAAAAAGATATTCGACCTTTCGGCCTACGATGTAAAAAAAGTGTACACCAAACCGGTAAGCCCGGAACCGCTCTTTAAGACGGTTGCGGAGATCCTGCGCGTCAAGATGAAAAACATAGACACCGGCCCCGGAGTCGTGGAAGTACACGTCAACGAAAATGTTATTTTTGTTGAAATTTCCAAGGGCCTTAACCGGGACAAACTGGACCTCCTCCATTTCAAAATCCGCGAACTTGTGGAACTATACGAAATTTACATGCCCAAGATCATCGTCATGGTCAGTAACACCAGACTGACCTTCTCCGACACCCCGAACCTGCAAAAACTTCTGGAAACGATCATCTGGTCCTGCAAGTCCAAAATCCGCTTTATCCGGGTGCTTACGCGGGATCCCTTTGTACGGCAGTTCATCGAAAGCCAGAACGACTACCGTGAAATTCAGGTGGTTTCCACCCTGCAGGAGGCCGTAGGAGGACTGCTGCGGGAATTAAGCGGCGACGATGACGTACGCATTGCCGAGATCCTCGGGGATCGGGTACTCAGCGCCGGCGTGTCCGGCGGGACGGAGTCCTTCCAGATGCGTTTTGACGCGGAAGTTCCGGCCCAAAAACCCGGCCTTGAGGCGCTGCGGGAAACCCTGAAAGATCGCAGAATTGCTGTGGTGGATGATGATTACGTCATTCAGGAACTGGTCAAAAACACCTTTGAAAAAATCGGCGTTTCGGTAACGGGCTTTTCCCACGGCGGCGAGTACCTTGACGGCCTGGCAAAGGAACGTTTCGATCTGCTGTTCCTCGATCTTATGATGCCCAAGGTTGACGGGTTTGAGGTGCTAAAGGCCCTGAGCGCCCGCGGCAACTCTCCGCCGGTGGTTATTCTTTCCTCGATAACCCAGCGGGATACGGTGATCCGGGCCTTCCAGATGGGAATAAAAAGTTATTTAACCAAGCCGATCAAACCCCAGGATATTTTTAGGCGGGCCATCGAGATACTCGACCCCAACTTTTAATTCGAGTCTGTCCACAAAGTAACCGGCTTTGTGGACAGGCACTAATTCACCCGGCACGTATGGAAACCGGTGGTCCGGAACGGTCCGTACCGGGGGTAGGAGATGCGCCGATGACAAACACGAATTCCCCGGCATGGGCGGGAGAGGAACATGACCCGGCCCGGATTTTTTCCGCCGAAGAACTGATTGAAAATTTCATGGGAAACGCCGCGCTTGTTAGATCCCTTCTGGTACGGTTTATGGAACGCACGGAACGCCAAATGGCGGAGGTTCCCCTCCTTGTGGAGCGGGGCGATTGGGAGACCGCCGTCCGCGATGCCCACACCATCAAGGGCAGCGCCCGCAGCCTCTGCGCCCCCGGCCTGGGCGACGCGGCGGCCCGCTGGGAAGAGGCCTGTAAAACCGGGGATACCCTGGCGGTATGGGCCCTTGTCCCGGAGATGACGGAGGCCTTTGACCGTTTTAAGGCCGCGGTAGACCAGTACCTCGCGGACACGGAGGACCGGACATGAGTCCGGGCGGATCGGACACCGCGGGGCTTTCCTGCCTCCACACCCATACGTTTTTTTGCGACGGCAGGGACGATGTGGAAACCTACTGCCGCCGGGCCTGGGAAAAGGGCCTCGCCTCCCTGGGGTTCAGCGCCCACGGGCCGCTTACCAAAAAGACCGGCATCGTTACGGACTGGAACCTCCCCGACGACCGTCTGGAAGCCTACCTTGACGCCGTGCGGAAAGCCCGCCGCCGCTGGCAGGGCCGGCTCCCCGTCTACCTTGGCCTTGAAGTCGATTACATCGACGGCCTCATGGGACCCGCGGACAAGGACTACCGGCAGATGGGACTGGACTACCTTATCGGTTCGGTCCACTTCGTCGTTCCCCCTCATTCGGCCCCCTTCGCCGTGGACGGCAGCCGGCAAGATCTGGAACAGGGCCTTTGGGAGGGCTTCGGCGGCGACGGCGAAGCCCTGACGCGCGCCTACTGGGACAGCGTAGCCGCCATGATCCGCGCCGGGGGTTTTGAAATTCTGGGACACGTGGACCTTATCAAGAAGAACAACCCGGTTTCCCTGGGTCCCCCCTTCTTTGATCCCAGCAGCTCCGGCTACCTTCGCCGGACCGGGGAAATCGCCGCCCTCGCGGGGGAAGCCGCCTCCAGGTCCGGCATGGTCGTGGAACTGAACACCGGCGCCATGAACCGGGGCAGACTGGACGAAACCTACCCTTCCCCCGCCATGCTCCGCCTGTTCCGGGAACAGGGGGTCCCCATCCTTATCAACGCCGACGCCCACCGGGCGGAAGACCTGGACGGCCACTACGGGGAAGCCCTCGACGTGATGCGGGCGGCGGGTTATACGGAAACGGTCCTCTTTGGGGGACGTGAAGCGGATCGCCCCACCTGGATCAGGCGGCCCCTGTTAAGGTTAGGAGGGTATCAAACCTAAAACCTCAGGTTGAATGGTGTCAGGCTCCTAGTACGCACTTGTGGATTTTTTGCGCGAAGCGCAACAAACTGCTAGCGGTTACGGCGCTCCTCGGCTATCTTGCACTCAATGCACATAAGCGCGTAGGGAATAGCCTCCAGCCGGTCCTGGGGGATCCGCTTGCCGCATTTGATGCAGAGCCCGTACTTACCCTGCTGGATCCGCGTCAAGGCGGAGTCGATCAGCTTGAGCCGTTTCAGTTCCTGGGAACCGATGGCCTCGATCATCTTACGATCAATATCGTCGGAGGCAATATCCGCCAGGTCTTTGGGGTCCATGCCCTCCACGATTTCCTTAAAATCCTCGCTATTGACCATCAGGTTGCCGATGATCTCGGTTTTGAGTTCCGTCAGGGACTTTTCCATTCTGTCGATAAAGGTCTGTTCCATTCCCTCCCCCTTCCACGGTTATACGGGATCAAAACAACCGGTCCGGCGTTTAAGTATCGAAAATTCGCGATCATTCGAAAAAAACCGGACCTTCGAATGTATATCCCCAATTTAATCTGCGTACATTGCCGTATGTTGCCCCTTTTGTCAAGCCGCTTACAGCCGCTTACAGCCCTGCCGCAGGGCCATGTTACCGTGCGCCGTTTTGCGCTACGTTTGATACGGAGAATTTTATGGCTGGCAGCCTGTCGCACTTGTGGTTTTTTGCTCCACGTTGTGTCGCAAAAACCACGATAAATGGGC
>JAIRND010000072.1 GCA_031258225.1 Treponema sp.
TGGTAGTAACGCTGCCGGTCTTATTTGTGTATCCCTTTTTCCAGAAGTACTTTGTCCGTGGCATCATGATAGGCGCGGTTAAGGGATAACTCAACGCGGGTACCCGTTCGCGGAAACCGCGCTGTTTATCATAATTTTTTTTACGGAGGTTCGCTTATGAAAACGAAGAAGTTGATGGCTGGGGCGCTGCCGGCGCTTTTCAGCGTGGTCCTGGCGGTGAACGCTTTCGCCGCCGGGAGGAACCAAGGCGGGACAACCGGAGGAAGCGGCGGTATTGTTACCCTGGACGTATATTCCGGGCCGGCCAACACATCGGGTATCCAGGCAAACAGTTACTGGACCGATATTCTCAGAGAAGATCTGGGAATCCAAATTAATCTGGTTCCCCAGAGCGGGGATCTCTTTAACGCCATGCTGGCTTCGGGAGAACTGGCGGACGTAGTAATTGTACATAACTCTTCCCAAACCCTGGATATGCTCAGAGGAGGTTTGCTCCTCAACCTGGATGAACACAGGGCCCAACTGCCCAATCTGTATGCGAATATCCCGAGCGCTGTCCAGTACATGCGGGATAATGTGAGTAATGGTACGGGCGCCCTGTACGCGGTACCCGGGAATGTATCCAACAGGCCCCAGCAAGCGGGGAAACTTTACTTTGGCCCCTATCTCCGGTGGGAACTGTATAAAGAAGCGGGAATGCCGGTAATCAACGAAATTGAGGATTACCTCCCTCTCCTGAAAAAAATGGTGGACGCCCATCCGGTTAACGACGCGGGCCAAAAGAATTACGGGCTTATCGGCTTCCCCGACTGGGACGACGGTAAAATGTTTCTGGCGAGTCTTATAAGCAGTTTTTATGGCGGTTCAACAGGTCAGTTTCACGAAATAGATTACACAACGAATACCACCCGGAGCATTCTTGACGACAACAGTTGGTATAAACGGGGATTAAAATTCTGGTTTACCGCCAACCAGATGGGGCTTGTTGACCCCGATTCCGTCAACCAGGGTTATCCTGACTATCTCGTAAAGGCAACAGCGGGGAGACTTTTCTTTTGCTGGTGGGCTCATCCCTGGGGTTGGGGTGATTTTGATACGCCGGATCGGGCACAGCAAAGAATAGGATACCAATTGGTGCCCTTTACACGGCAAAAACAGAATCTTGGTACACCGGGCTATGTCGGTACCACACTGGCCCAGGTTTCCAAAAATACGAAAAAAATGGATGCCGCCCTTAGCTTTTTGGATTATATGTACTCCTATGACGGAGTCCTCAATCTCTACGCCGGTAGAAAGGGGATCTTCTGGGATCAGGATCCAAGCGGGGAACCCTACGTTACCCAGACAGGCTGGAATATCAGAAACCGCGTCCGGGACTTTCCTAACGGCGGCAAAGAGGGCGACGGAATTTGGGTAATCAACTGGCATGGCTTGGGTGGGGTTCTTCACCCCGCGCTCAATCGGGAAATATTTACCTCAGACTGGATCAAAAAAGACTTCGCCCCGCAGGATACCGCGCTGGTGGCGGATTGGAAAGCACTCATGAAGGCCGAGGATGATCTGGACTACTATAGGCAACATAATATGCTGGTTCAAGTACCCTTTGCCCCGATGAACGCCGCTCCGGACAACATTCTGCAGATCGCCGCCAGGGTCGGGCAGGTGGTCCAGCCGGTGAGCTGGCAGATGGTCTACGCCAGGGACGAGGCTGAATTCAACCGGCTCTGGGCGGACATGGTCCAGCGGGCCAAGGGCGTCGGGATCGACACGGTTGTCCAGTGGTACGCCGATGAGTATAATCGGGCCAGAACAAGCAGCGCCAAATACGCGAAATAAATTTTAATTTTTTAAGGAAGTCTGTCCATAATGTGTCTACATTATGGACAGACTCTAATTAGGGCAATCGCCCCCCTGACCTTGCCTTTACGCTGATCGAAAAAAGAGTATAATGGCAGCCATGATGACCGAAGAAGAGGCGGATGCGCTTGACGAATTGTATACCAAAACAATTCCCCCCATACGGAGCGGTGTCGGCGGTCCCATGACCCGTCAGAGGGAACTGTTACGATCCCTTGACGAAGTAGCCGCCAATTATCTGATCACAAAGGCAGCCTCTTCCCATAAGACGGTATCCCAGCTTATCGGCGAACTGGTGCGGGAAAAGATAAACGCCGATGCCGCAGAACCCGCACTACTGGAAAAATAGTATAGTTTTCAACGGGGGCCGTGAAATGGGAAAGCTTTTATGAAGGCAAATGCCGGACGCTCATCCTCATCGGACAGGATTTCGGCAGCCCTCCTTTCGGCAGCATAACAACAAGCGGCCAGACGGATCTGCGGGATCAAATGTTCCACTGGGTGCTGAACAAATACCGTATCCAGACGGAAAGCATGGCGTGGCTTGATGATGATTGTGTTCCCTATGTTACGCCCATAGGAGCGGGGACCTGGATTTTCGCCGAAGCCCTGGGCAGTGATGTCGTCTTTATGGACAATGATACGTTCTTCGCGCGGCCCGTAATGAAGATACCCCGCCGCAAGCAGCGGGGTATCTTCGTTCGAGAAGAAAAAGTCCTACGGACTTTTCTCATTTTGCACCGGGGGTCCGCTACCCCGCCATCATTGGCGTAGGAATTAAACCGCCCCAAGGGGCGGGGTATTAGACCCCCCTCGAATAAACACGGTTAAAGAGTTTGGAAAGCTAAGGCCGGTAAAAGTGGAGAATACCCCCCTGATGCGTATTTTCGATTTTGCGCAAAGGCTAAAAGCCGCCGCCCCCGACGCGGTTCTGGGGGTGCCCGATATTCAAAGCCCTCTGGATATCGCGGCGCTGGTATGGGAAAAAGAGAATTTCTTTATGGCCATGTACGATGAGCCAGAGGCGGTAAAGGATCTAATTTCCATGGCCAATGAACTCTTGACGGAATTTCTGGATCTGTGGTTCAAAACCTTTGGCGGTGAATTTATTTCCCATTGCTTTGATTACTATATGCCCTACGGCATTACCCTGTCTGAAGACGAAGTTGGTTCCATCAGCGCCGATGCCTTCCGGGAATTTTCATATCCCACGCTCCGCGAATTGTCAAAGCGTTACGGGCGCATCGGGATCCATTGCTGCGCCAACGCCCGGCATCAGTGGGAAGTCTTCAAATCCATTCCCAATCTGGTGGTTTTGAATATTGTCCAGCCTCCGGAAATACTCAAAGCCGCTTCAAGTTATTTTGCCGGCAGGGTTGGACAGGATAAGGGCGCTGTCGGTCAGTTGTTCTGGTGGGATAAAAACGAATATCACGATTACCGCACACAGGCAATCCTGGCGGCCACTGCCCGTTCAAAAACGGAAGCCCTGGAACAGTTAAAAAAACTGCGGGACCTGGCGGCGGAACGGGAAAAACAGTTCACGGAAGCGGCGGCCCCGCATACCGCCTGATACCTCTACCCGGCAAGGGCCGCGGGCTTCTCCCCTGTGTGCTTACCCTTTGTACTTACCCTTTGTACTTACCCTTTGTAGTGGCGGTACTTTTCTAACGCCGCCAGCGCCGCCTCGATAACATCAGGATTTACGTCCTTTCCCAGTTCCAAATTGATTCCAAGACCGCCTTGAGGAAGGTAGAGGGCTTCGATACATTCTCTGATATGGGCCTCAAGTGTTGCCGGTGTGGCAAAGGGCAGAAACTGCCGATCCAGGTCAAGATTGATGGGAATTTTCCCCTTGCATACCCGTACAAGGTTTTCCAGCCCGTTGGCCCGGTACTGGGGATTCACCATATCCACCCCCGCTTCCTGTAAGTCCGGCATAATTTCCCAAATACAGCCGTCGGTATGCATGTATACCAGCTTACCCGCGTCATGGGCTTTTTTGTAGATTGCGGCAAAACAGGGCTTCATATACGTGATCCACTTTTCCCGCCCTATGGCAAGGCCCTTCTGCATACCCAGATCGTCGCCGAAATATTGGATGGGGCCTGAATTCTTTTTAATGGCAATTTCCACCTGGATAAGGTTGTATTCCAAAACCTTATCGACAAGGATACGCAGCTCAGGAGGCTCCTCCGCGAAATCGAACATGGCTTCCTCAAAACCCCGGAGGTCCAGAATTCGCAGGTACATAAAGCCGTGGGGCATGCGGCCCGTGCGGTCGTCCGGAATCTTTAGGGAACGAATATCCTCCCGTGTTTTCACCGGGTGCCCTGTAACGATAGATTCCATCCCCTCTTCGATGTTGCTCCATACGCAGCCCCATTCGTCCACGTGGCTGCCGGCGTGGTACGTTTCCGGGGTATACGTATCATAATTGTATCTCTCGCTCAGATCCCCGAAGAACTGCGGATACGCGGCGGTCAAGTCCCTGATCTCGTTCGGATACTTTTTCCAAAGCGCCGGAAGCATGCCGACACTTACCGGAATGGTTTCAGGGAACCGGTATGTCATGGCCTTTACAAGCAGATCGGTATAACTCATGGTATCTCCCGCTCATTGATGCTAGAACAGTTTTCGCCGTGTGTCTACGCCCGGAAATTTCAGAAACTCCAGCAGGGGCTTTTCCCAGCCCCCCGTTCCGCCCCCCTCCTCTCCCCGGGAAAGGAAGCGCCGGTAGAGGTCCAGGATGTGCCGCCGTATCGCCGCCGCCGCCTCATCGCCAATCCGGGGCAGGGCGGCCGTGCGGGGGCTTTCCCCGCTGAAAAGCCGGGACACAAAATCGTCCGCCTCCTCCGGGGGGAAGCATGTCCGGTCAAAGCGGGTCATGGCGTACATGGCCGCGGCCACGCAGTTCACGCTGTGCTGTTTGACGTAGAGGATCGCCTCCACAATGTCCAGGGCCCCCCCCCGGCACTCCCGTGCCTGGGGGGAACGATCCGCGTCCTCTCCCAACTCCGTCAGGAAGCGCCTAAACCGGGTATAGGTCAGGATCACCACCATGACGTGAAGGCTGGGGACGCACATCAGATGGGGATCGAACAGGTGTATCAGGAAGAAACGGAAGCGCCTGATGTAAAAGGGCCGGGCGGTGGTAGAAAGGTTCTTCTGGTAGACCATTGCCGCGAAACGGTACAGCCTGCCCATGTCGTCCAGAAACTCCGCCACCGCGTTCCAGGACCGCTCGCCGAAGCGTTCAAGCAGGGAACCGAGCATCCGTACCCACAGGCCCACAAAGTCCAGGTACACGACCACCCAGCCGGGGCTGAACGGGATAAGGCCGTCCAGTTCGTGATCCACCGCCGAAACGGGGAGCCGCCCCGCCGTGTTAAGGCGCCGGGCCAGGTTTGCCCGGTACTGGCGGAAGAAGAAGTTATAAAAAATTGAACCGACGCAGCGGCGGAGGCTGGGCCGCAGACGCCGGTTCAAAACGATTGTCAGAAAAATTTTCACCCCCGGCTCCAAGCCGCCGGTCCCGCTTCCTAAACCCGCCATACTACCGCGCTATCTTACCATACGGGGGCTTTTCTGTCATGGGTCGATGTTTTATACTGCGTTGGTATCCTGTCAGGAGGTTCGTCATGCGTTCGATCAATTTGGGACTTTCAGGATTACGGACGCCGGTTATCGCCGTGGGCTGTATGAGGATCAACAAACTCAGCCGGGTGGAGGCGGAACGGTTCATCAAAAGCGCCCTGGACATGGGGGCCTGTTTTTTTGACCACGCCGATATTTACGGCGGGGGAACCTGCGAGGAGATCTTCGCGGAGGCCGCCGGCATGAATCCCGCCCTGCGGGAAACGGTGCTGCTCCAGACCAAGTGCGGTATCCGCCCCGGTGTGGCCTTCGATTTTTCAAAGGAACATATCCTTAAGGCCGTGGAGGGCAGCCTTAAACGGCTTAAAACCGATTATATCGATGTGCTGCTGCTCCACCGTCCCGACGCCCTGGTGGAACCGGAGGAGGTGGCGGAGGCCTTCGCCGTCCTCCACTCCCAGGGGAAGGCGCGGCACTTCGGGGTTTCCAACCAGAATCCCGGGCAGATCAGGCTGCTGCAAAAGTACCTGGGCCGGCCCATCGTGGCAAACCAACTGCAGCTTTCCATTACCAACGCCACGTGCATTACGCGGGGTCTCCACGTCAACATGCTGGACGATACCGCCCTGGACCGGGACGGGGGCGTTCTGGATTTCTGCCGGCTTAACGATATCACCATCCAGCCCTGGTCCCCGTTTCAGTACGGGTTTTTCAAGGGGGTTTTTCTGGACAACGGGGAATTCCCCAAACTCAACGCCGCGCTTGCCAAAATCGCCGGGAACTACGGGGTAAGCGCCACCACCATCGTGTTGGCCTGGCTTCTGCGGCACCCCGCCAAATTCCAGCCGGTAACCGGCACCATGAACGTCCAGCGGCTCAGGGACTGCGTCAAGGCGGCGGATATTACGATAACCAGGGAGGAATGGTACGAGATCCTCCTGGCCGCGGGAACCACGCTTCCCTGACGGCTGCCGGCGCCTGTTCCTACATAAATGTAGTAATGATAATCCGCACATGATGGGGGAAAATCGTTGAGCGGGGGGAATGTCGCGCGTGTAACGGCCGTGGGGGAATCCCCGGCGCGGGCCCAGACACGGGGGGACCGTGAGAAGGAGGAACTGGAGCTCCTCTTTGATATTGCCCGTACTTTTGACAAGTACGTGGAACTCAGAACCGCCCTGGGACCCCTCCTAAGCCTTATGGAATTCCGCGCGGGCCTGAGCCGGGGCATGGTAACGCTGCTGGACCGGGCTACCGGGGTCCTTAAGGTGGAGGAGGCATTTGGGCTCAACGCGGAGGAGAAGGGGCGGGGCGTGTACCGGCTGGGGGAGGGCCTTGTGGGCCGGGTTTTTGAAACCGGTTCCGCCATTGTCGTGCCCGACCTGGCCAGGGAACCCCGTTTCCTCAACCGGGCGGTAAACCGCCGCCGCGAGGACATGGAGGGTCTTAGCTACTACTGCGTTCCCATCCGCTCACGGGGCAGTGTCATCGGCACCCTCAGCGCGGAACGTCGGATTACGGACGAAGACCCCTCGCGCCGTATGGCCTGGGACCGGGCCCTTCTGGAAAAAATATCCCTTATCATCGCCGATTCCGCCAAACTCCGTGAACGGATCATGGAGGAGCAGACCCGTCTCCGCCACGGGGAGGAGGCGGCGGGCTCTACCGGCAACAGCGCCGACTGGGTCCGGGGGGGCAGAATCGCCGCGGAAAGCGGTATCATCGGAACGTCCAGCAGTATGCGGGAGGTTTACGCGATGCTTACCCAGGTGGCCCCCAGCGACGCCACGGTGCTGATCACCGGGGAAAGCGGTACGGGGAAGGAACTGGTGGCCGCCGAACTTCACCGTCTTTCCAAACGGGCCGCCGGCCCCCTGATCAAGGTGAACTGCGCGGCCCTCCCCGAATCGATTGTCGAAAGTGAGCTGTTCGGCCACGAAAAGGGGGCCTTTACGGGGGCCACGGCCCAGCGGAAGGGCCGTTTTGAGCTTGCCCACTCCGGGACAATCTTCCTTGACGAGATTGGGGATCTCAGTTCCCAGATACAGGTTAAACTGCTCCGTGTCCTTCAGGAACGGGAACTGGAACGGGTGGGGGGGACCAGCACGATCAAGGTGGATGTCCGGCTTGTGGCCGCCACCAACCGGAACCTGGAGGACGAGGTTAAGGCGGGCCGCTTCCGGGAGGATCTTTACTACCGGCTCAACGTGTTCCCCCTCCGGACGCCCCCCCTGCGTGAACGTAAAAGCGACATTATGCTTCTGGCGGACCACTTCGCGGGGAAGTACGGGGAAAAGAACGGTAAACGCATCCGCCGGATCTCCGCCCCGGCCATCGACCTCCTGATCAACCACTCCTGGCCCGGCAATGTCCGGGAACTGGAGAACTGCATTGAGCGGGCGGTGATCCTGAGCAACGACGAGGTGATCCACGCCTACAACCTGCCCCCCAGTCTCCAGTCCGCCGCGTCCAGCAACACGGCCCCCAATACCACGCTGGAAGCGGCCCTGTCCCGGCTGGAAAAGGAGATGATCCTGGAGGCCCTTAAACTGGCGGACGGGAACATGGCCTGTGCCGCCCGGAGCCTGGGAATCTCGGAACGGCAGATGGGGCTGCGCGTACACCACTACGGCATCAACTGGCGGCTCTACCGGACAACTAAAATGTAGGATCCTAATGGCAAACCCACATAAACGTAGGAAAATTGGGTGGCTTTTAGAAAACACGGGCGAAAAGCATGGATACGAGGATAACCACGAACCCCACAGACACTACGAACTTTTGCTTTGCAATGTTGATTTTACCTGAATTCCTTTTATTTCGTGTGGTTTTGGGCCAGGTTTGTGTGGTTCGTGCGTTTTTTTCCAGGTTTTAGGTGGTTCTGGTGATTCTTGGCATGGTTCTTGCTTCATGTAAAGAAACGGGGCCGCCGCGCGCGCAAGCGCCTGGCCCGGTAACATTTTGTGAGGAGGATAGAAACGTGCGAAAGAGAATCGGCATCCTGGTAATCCTGTTGGCGTGTATGGGGGCTTCCCTCTTTGCCCAGGAAAGTATCGAAAGTCTGGGATTCTCCCTGGACGTGGTGTGGCTCTTTATCGGGGCCATTCTGGTGTTCATCATGCAGGCGGGCTTCGCCCTGGTAGAGACAGGACTGACCCGCGCGAAAAACGCCACCAACATCACGATGAAAAACGTGATGGACTTCTGTTTTGGGGCCATTGTGTACTGGGCCCTGGGCTGGGGTTTCATGTACGGGAAAGACGCGCTGGGCGGTCTTATCGGGACCGATCAGTTTTTCTTCGGCGGCATGGAACTGACCCAGGAAAACGCGGATATCTACAAAAACTGGTTTTTCCAGGTGGTTTTCGCCGCCACCGCGGCCACCATCGTGTCCGGGGCCATGGCGGAACGGACCCAGTTTAAGTCCTACCTGATCTACACCTGCTTTATCTCCGCCTTTATCTACCCCATTTCCGGGCACTGGGCCTGGAATTCCGACGGCTGGCTTGCCACCCTGGGTTTCCACGATTTTGCCGGGTCCACGGTGGTTCACTCCGTGGGCGGCTGGGCGGCCCTCATGGGCGCCATCGTCCTGGGTCCCCGTATCGGGAAATACGTCAAGGGAGCGGACGGGAGTGTTACCGTCAAGGCCTTCCCCGGCCACAACATCCCCTATGCCGCGCTTGGGGTCCTCCTGCTGTTCTTCGGCTGGTTCGGCTTTAACGGCGTTTCCACCCTTACATCCCTGGGCGGGGGCAGCGTATGGAGCGGCATCAATATCTCCCGGGTCTGCACTACCACAACCCTGGCGGCGGCGGCCGGCGCGGTAAGCGCCCTTATCTTCTCGTGGATCTGGTTCAAAAAACCCGACGCCTCCATGACCCTGAACGGTCTCCTGGCGGGATTGGTGGCCATTACCGCGCCTTGCGGCGTCGTTTCCCCCGCCGCGGCGGTTGTCATCGGTCTTATCGGCGGGGTTCTCGTGGTGCTGTCGGTGGAATTTATCGACAAGGTTCTCAAAGTTGACGATCCGGTGGGCGCCGTTTCGGTCCACTGTGTCTGCGGCATCTTCGGCACCATCGCCGTCGGTATCTGGGCCAACGCCCCGGAAGACGGGGTCCTGGGCCTTCTCCACGGGGGTGGCTTTGCCCAACTGGGGAAACAACTGGTGGGTATCCTGGCGGTCGGCGCCTGGGCGGCCCTGACCAGCCTGGCGCTGTTTAGTGTCATCAAGGCGATCACCGGGTTACGGGTCAGTCCCAAGGAAGAGATGATGGGTCTTGACCTGTCTGAACACAAGGCGGAAGCGTATGCCGGCTTCCAGATCTTCAGCAACATGTAAGGAGGCGGAACATGAAATTGATCGTTGCCTATATCCAGCCCCACGCGTTGAACGATGTCAAGCAGGAGCTGTTCAAGGCCGAGGTCTACAAGATCTCGGTAACCAACGCGATGGGCTGCGGCCAGCAGAAAGGCTACACCGAACAGTTCCGGGGCGTGGAGATGGAAGTGAACCTTCTTAAAAAGGTCCGTATAGAAATAGCCGTGAATGATAATTTTGTTAAACCGACGGTTGACGCCATCATTCGCGGGGCCCGCAGCGGTGAAATCGGGGACGGGAAGATCTTCATCCTGCCCATCGAGGAAACCATCCGTATCAGAACCGGGGAGACGGGTAACATGGCCATTGGTTAACGGGCCGGGGTTGCCGGGGCGCGGCCCCGGCGGCCCCGGTTCCTTGCGTTTTACGGCAAAATAGTTTTTGATGAAGCATAGCTTGTAACGTTCGGAGGCATATATGAGTTGTTGTGAAGGTTGCTGCCGTGGAGGGGAAGTCGATTTTACCGAAACCCCGGTAGCCGAGTTGTACGGTTCGAATTGCTTTTCCAACGCGGTGATGCGGGAAAGGCTTCCGAAAAATATCTACAAGGAAATTCTGGCGGTCCAGGCCGGGGAAAAGGAACTGACCCTGGAAGTGGCGGAGGTGGTAGCCGCCTCCATGCGGGATTGGGCCATCGGGAAAGGGGCCAGCCACTATACCCACTGGTTTCACCCCCTTACCGGATTGACCGCGGAAAAGCACGACGCCTTTATCTCCCCCACCGGGGATGGCGGCGTGCTGCTGGAATTTTCCGGCAAGGAACTGATCAAGGGCGAACCCGACGCGTCGTCGTTCCCCTCCGGGGGCTTGCGGGCCACGTTTGAGGCGCGGGGCTACACCGCCTGGGACGTAACGAGTCCGGCCTTCCTCAAACAGGACAAGACCGGGACGACGCTGTGTATCCCCACGGCGTTTATCAGCTACTACGGCCAGGCCCTGGACAAGAAAGTGCCCCTGCTTAAATCCATCGACGCGCTTTCCCAGCAGGCCATCCGGGTCCTCAGAACCCTGGGGAACACCACCAGTAAACGGGTATTCACCACCGTCGGGCCGGAACAGGAATACTTTCTGGTGGATAAGTGCTTTTACGATCAGCGGCCCGACCTTATCCTGACCGGCCGTACGGTTTTCGGCGCGCTCCCCGCCAAGGGGCAGGAACTTGAGGATCACTACTTTGGCGCCATCAAAGAGCGCGTCGCGGATTTTATGCGGGAACTCAACTACGAACTGTGGAAGGTGGGGATCCCCGCCAAGACCCAGCATAACGAAGTGGCCCCAAACCAGTTTGAAATCGCCCCGATATACGCCAACAGTTCGGCGGCGGTGGACGCGAACCAACTGGTCATGGAGACGATCCGCGGCGTGGCCCGCCGGCACGGCCTTGAGGGCCTGCTCCACGAAAAACCCTTCGCGGGGGTCAACGGTTCCGGCAAGCACAACAACTGGTCTATGGCCACCGACGACGGCCTTAATCTCTTTGATCCCGGGGAGGATCCGGCGTCCAACGCCCGGTTCCTCCTCTTTGCCGCCGCGGTTGTGGAGGCGGTGGACCGTTATGCCCTGCTCATCCGTTCGTCCACGGCCACCAGCGCCAATGAACACCGCCTGGGCGCCAACGAGGCCCCCCCGGCGATCATCTCCGTTTTCTTCGGCGGCCCCCTTACGGAAATTCTGGACAACATCGCCGAAGGCAAAACCGGGGGCAAGGCCGAAAGCGGCGCCACGATCAAAATTGGCGTTACCAGCCTTCCCGCGCTGCCCAAGGACGTGTCCGACAGGAACCGTACCAGCCCCTTTGCCTTTACGGGAAACAAGTTTGAATTCCGTATGGTCGGTTCCTCCCAGTCCATCGCGACTCCCAACACCTACCTCAACGTGTCGGTGGCCCAGGTTCTGGGCGAGTTTGCCGACAAGCTCGAGGCGGCTTCCAACAAACACGAGGCCATCCAGAACATCATCAAGGAATCCTACGCCAAACACCGGAAGGTGGTGTTCAACGGGAACAACTACTCCGACGAGTGGGTACTGGAGGCGGAACGCCGCGGCCTGCCCAACGTGCGCAGCGCCGTGGACGCCCTGCAGGTCCTTATCCGCAGCGAGACCGTATCCCTGTTTGAGGCTCACAAGGTGCTGACCAAGGAGGAACTGGAAAGCCGCTACCACATCTATTTGGAAAAGTACTCCAAGCAGGTGAACATCGAGGCCGGAGTCACCATCGATCTGGCCCGCCGCTACATCTTCCCGGCGGTCAGCTCCTACGCCTCTTCCCTGGCCCAGGACGCCGCCGCTCTGGCGGGAATCGGGGCCAGCAACGCCGCCCAGTCCAAACGGGCCAAGCGGATCGCCGATCTGGCCGGTGAACTCTTTGAGGAAACCGCCAAACTGGAGACCGCCCTTACCGAGGCCCAGGGGATCGAGGATGCCTTTGCCCAGGCCAAGGCCTACTGCGAGAAGATCCGCCCCGGCATGGACTCAGTCCGCGGCAAGGCGGACGCCCTTGAGAAGATCGTCGCGAAGGACGCGTGGCCCTTCCCCGGCTACGAGGAACTGTTGTTCAAACTGTAAAAACGGCGGCCCGGGATAACCGGTAAGAAAGGACAGGTGAGGCTGCCCGGAACCTATTCCGGGCAGCTTTTTTATGGTATCGTGGCGTACCGCCTCATCAAACAGGCGCGGGAGGAGACCATGCGGAATTTTGAATACTACAATCGGACCAAGATAATCTTTGGAAAGGAGACGGAGACCCTGACGGGACGGGAAACCGCCCTCCACGCCGGCCGCGTCCTGCTCCACCATTCCGGGGGAAGCGCGGTGCGGACCGGCTGCCTGGACAAGGTGAAAAAGAGCCTGGAAGCCGCCGGGGTATCCTGGGTGGAACTGGACGGCGTAAAACCCAACCCCCGCCTTTCCCTGGTCTATAAGGGTGTTGAGATCTGCAAACGGGAAAAACTGGGCTTTATCCTGGCCGTGGGAGGCGGTTCGGTTATCGACTCCGCCAAGGCCATCGCCCTGGGCGCCCTCTACGACGGGGACGTGTGGGATTTTTTTGAGCGCAAACAAACCGTCGCCGGGGCCCTGCCGGTAGCCACGGTGCTGACCATTCCCGCCGCGGGCAGTGAGAGCAGCATCAGCGCGGTGATCACCAACGAGGAGGGCCCCTGGAAGCGCGGGCTGAACGAGGAGTGTATCCGCCCGGTTTTTTCAATCCTTAACCCGGAGTTTACGTTTACGCTGCCGCCCTTCCAGACCGCCTGCGGGGTGGCGGACATGCTGGCCCACATCATGGAACGGTACTTTACCAGGGAGCCCCACGTGGAGCTGACCGATGAACTCTGCGAGGCCGCCATGCGCGTCATCATCCGCAACGCCCGGCGCGTCATCACCGGGGGCGGGGAACGGGACTACGACGCCCGCGCGGAACTGATGTGGGCCGGTTCCATCGCCCACAACAACCTCCTCTCCACCGGGCGCGTCGGCGACTGGGGAAGCCACCAGATCGAGCATGAACTGTCCGCGATCTTCGACATCGCCCACGGCGCGGGACTTGCCATCGTGTTTCCCGCGTGGATCACCTACAACATCAAGGAGGACACCCCGCGCCTGGCCCGTTTTGCCGCCAAGGTCTGGGGCGTGGACGGCGCGTTTTACGATTACGAACAGGCCGCCCGCGAGGGGGTGTTCAGAATGAAAAACTTCTTTAGGTCCATTGGACTCCCCGTATCCTTCGCGGACGCCGGCCTGGACGGCGCCAGGATACCCCTTATGGCGGAACGGGCGGTCAAATTCGGCCCCGTGGGGAACTACCGCAAACTCCATGCCCCGGATATCGAGGCCATCTACCAGCTTGCCTTAAAATAGGGTACGATACCCGCGGCGGGCACCGCCCGCGCGGCGTTTTTGCCGGGATGTTGGAATGGTAGACAACGGGGACTTAAAATCCCCTCCCCGCAAGGGGGTACGGGTTCGAGTCCCGTTCCCGGCAATCCGTAACGTGAAACTGTGAACGCATACCCTAAGTCCAACAGGCTCCTAGCAGCCTGTTGGACTTGTAGGTTTTTGCTCCACGTTGTATCGCAAAAACCACGATAAATGGGCTGCTTACGGAGT
>JAIRND010000084.1 GCA_031258225.1 Treponema sp.
GCCGAATAGGTACCACCTATGAGGCGATTTTACCTTACAAACTGCGTAAACAGCCCAATTATCGTGGTTTTTGCGACACAACGTGGAGCAAAAACCTACAAGTGCAACAGGCTGCTAGCGTTCCACTTTCCACGAGAGGCCCAGTTCCCAGGCGGGGGACGGAATCTCCCAGGGGAAGGCGGAACTACTCAGGGTAACACCGATCCTGTCCCGGTCCCCGCTCAGGACCGCCTGAATCTCGAAGTTCCGGCTTTTCGTGAAATCTTCCTCCGGGGCCGGGGCCTTTACCGTGTAGTCCAGTCCCGCCTTGAGACGCAGGCTTCTCCGGCCCGTCCCCTTCGCGCCCGAACTCAGGGGCCGTAACCAACTGAGGTCACCGGCAATCTTGAACGACTCAAAACGGTAAGGGCCGCCGGGAACAGGCCAGGGCGAAGGTTCCCGGTCTCCCCCCGCCCAATCCCCGGCAGGGGATCCCGTAAGGGAACCGGAAAAATTAAGGGCCAGCGCACCGGTCAGCCCGATACCCCGGGGGTTTGCCGTAACACCCAGGCTTACGGCGGCGCTGTCCTTAACGGTGCCCCCGTCCCCGGCATCCCGGTCCGCGCCAAGGGAAATCCGGGAAAGCCGCAGGGGCAGGGCCGTGGCCGGGGGACGGTAGGAAAGGCCGGAGGAACTACGGTTAAACCTCAGTGCCCCGCCCCACGTAAGACCGGGGCCGGAAACGGTACTGTTGATCCTGAACAGCCCCGCCCGGCTGTGCCGCCACTCGAATTTCCCCCCGGTCCTGAACCCCGCCCCCGGACTGGCGCCGTCGCTGCCCGTGTAGTTCCGTCCCGCCCCGTCAACCGCGAGGGAAAGCTGCCAGTCCCCGCCGGGCCGCGACAGGCCACCGCTCCCCCGGTTCCCCGCGCGGAGTCCCAGGCTTGCGTAGAGGTCTCCTCCCATAATCGATGTCCGGGACCGGGCCAGATCGGCGGACAGACTCAGGTAAGTCGTCGTAACGAGCAGGCCCGCCCCGTAGAGACTGAAACGTTGGGGGGGAAGGGGAGGCGGCTGTGAAAACCAGCCTGAGGATTCCCGGGCCGGAAGGCTCGCGGCGGTGTAAAAGCCTTCCAGACTAAGGGCCGTGGTTTTCCCCGGACGGAGTTCCAGACTGGTGTTCAGCGCCGTTCCCTCCCCCAGCGGAAACAGGGCCCCCGAATCCCCCGGTTCCGCCCCAAGCCGCGTGGGGTCAAGACGAAGCGCGGCGGAAACCCGCAGTTCAGGGCCCCGCCCCCCCTGTCCCGGCAGCGTAACGAAGGGACTCCCCAGGTAGAGGTACAACTCAGGCGCCTTGGCGGAAGGGACGGTCCGCAGATCCACCAGGGAGGCCCTGTGGGATTCCGCGAAGGGAAGGGAACGGGACCAGGGATTACGGAGCCTGGCGGCCAGTCCCCATTCCTCCAACGGGCCGTAGAGTATCCGGGACCCCGTGGAATCGTGGTACAACCCGGCCAGAACCTGTGTAAGCGCGTCCTCAACCTCCCAGGGGAAGCGGTGAAACAGAGTCTCCGAATCGCCGGGACGGCGATCCAGAACTTCCGCCCTCAGGGTCAAACCGGGCCCGCTAAGGTGGAACCCCAGATCCGCCCGGTTCGTCAGATTGCCCCCGGACTTCCAGGTTCCGGCCCAGAGCAGATCCCAATCAAGTCCGGATCCCAGGCCCCCAGCCGGAACGGGGTCGGATGCCGGGAGTCTGGCCGGGTTCAGACCCTGGGGAAGGACCGCCATCAACAGCGCCGTTGTTCCGGCCCACAATAACTGAATATCCATATATATATAGAGGGGCGGCCGTGCATGGCACTTGGGTTTTCAGGAAAAATTCGGAAAAAAGTTGCGTTTTACGCGTGCGTAAGACGCATGCGTCTTACGCGCAAGGGATAGGAGCGGTTATTCGATCTCGACAAGAAGTTCAATTTCCACGGGGACATTGCCCGGCAGGGCGTTTACCCCCACGGCGGAACGGGCGCAGCGGCCGCGTTCCTCCCCAAAAATATCTATCAGCAGTTGACTCCCGCCGTTTGCCACCTGGGGCTGGTTGTAGAAGGTATCGGTCCCGGCCACAAAGCAGAGCATCTTTACGATCCGTTTTACCCTGTTCAGGTCCCCTATGGCGCTCCGCAGGTTCGCCAGAAGGTTAAGAACGCAGTAACGGGCCGCCTCCTGCCCCTGTTCCACGGTGAATTCGGCCCCCAGCTTGCCCTTAAACCGGTGTTCGCCGTTAAAAACGGGGATGCAGCCCGAAAAGTAGTAACAATTTCGCCCAAATTCCTTAACCGGCTCGTAGATTCCCGCCCTGGCGGGGGCTTCGGGAAACGTAAGCCCGTACTTTTCCAGGGCCTTTTCAAGATCGATCATGGCACTCCCCACAGGCTCCTAGGGAAATCTCGTGGGTTTCCCTGGTAAAATCAACCACAACGGTAGTCCCGTCGGCAAAGGTTGTTTTTTGTAACGATTTGTCATCGGATAAAAATTCATGCCGTACCATTTCTAACATACCAACCTTTTCGTGCAAAGCGCCAACGGTTTTGACCTGATCCAGATGCCGCTCTTGTTCCCGCTCTCCGCACGCGGGGTTGAAATAACCGATTCCCCCGTTAAGAAGGGCGTGCAGTAATCCTGATTGACCTGGCGGCGTACCCCACTGATCCTTTCCCAGCATCCATGGAATAATAACGCAGTCATGATACACCAGATTGAAAAGCGGCACGGGGATTCCGGCATCGGCGGACGGGTAGGGTGCCCAATGGCAGAACACAAGGGCGTTCATCGCCCAGTCGGCAACCTCTTCCGATGAAGGTAAAATTTTCCGGGATAACAAATAGTCAAAACACATCCGGCGGTAATTAAGACATTCCCGTCTGGTAACACGGTGAAGCGGATGGGCACACTCATCAGGTTCGTTGCAGGTAAAAACGTCAAGGTATGAAGCGTCAAGCAGGACGCCGTGCCGTATAAGTTCCTCGAAATTCCGCCGGACGTATCCGGGCTGGAGCGACGGACAGAGGTAGTTCTGCCTGCCCCCCGCCCAAATCGCGTGTTCGTACCGTGTACCGTCGGCAAGGAGCACCGCCATCTGTGGATCGTAGGTTTCGGCGTCCACGTAGTAATCCCGGTATTGATCGTGGAGGCCAAAGAGATACCCGCTTTCACGGCAGGCCCGCGAAAGGGAAACCAGGCCCTCCCAGCCGCCCGCCTCCCCGCAGGGCGGCAGGTAATCGGGATGCTGGTTGTCATAACCCGGCTCCCCCCAGCCATCCAGGTGCAGGTAGGCTTTTCGCAACCCCATTGCCTTTACCGATCTGATCTGATCGGCCCTTGTGGAAAACGGGGTAAGCGAGCGGTTCTTTTCAGGATGCTCGCCGTCATAATACCGGCTTTCCGGTTTAACATTATTTTTTATGCCCAGATGAATAACCGCGGAACCGACTAACTGTTCAAGCCGGGGGACACGCGCCGCTTTTTCCTGAAGGGTGGTATATAATCCGGTCATGCGGGCATAGGAACGGTACTGTTTACAGAGGTCGTTGTAATCGCAACGCGGCAGAAAGGAAAGGCGTACTGTTCTTTTGTAGCCCATCTCTCCAAGGCTTGGAAGCCAGCCGATGCCGGTCCTTGTCGGTCCGCCCGCTGGGTGGTTAACGTACAGCGCGGCGTCCCAGGGCTGCTGGACAATGGCGATATACCCGCAGTCCCCGCGAACCTGCCCCCACCACGGCATATAGGCCGCCTGGCTGCAAAGCTGTCCGCCGAATGGGAGGGCGGGGAATTCCTTAGGCCAGTCATTCGGCAGCAGCACGCCCTGCATAAATGTTAACGCGGTATATCCGCCTTTTTCATCAAATTCAAACGGCGCGGGGTACAGTACCCGTTCAATCCGTATGTTTTTCGCCTCTGCCGCCGGAATCCACTCAAAAATGATATCCTTTGATGACTTTTCAATCGCAACCCAGGTGTGAAACGACAACGAAGAAAGCCCGCCAAGTCCGGTAAATGTGGAGAGTATCCCGGTCCCCAATCCGGTAGTTTTAACGGCATGTGAAACACATTCAGCCGCCAAAAACGGTACTTCGGCGCCCTGAATCAGCACCCTGGGACCACAGGCACCGTCGGTTTTCCAGACAGCGCCGGAACAGTTCACCCGTAACTCAAGGGTTTTTGTATTCAGCGAAAGTTCGACCGTATCCAGCGATACACTAAGCCAGTTGTTCATAATTTTTTCCACACAGGCGGTTTCAACCAAGTTTGAAGGTTTCAAACATGGTTGAAACCGCCACCGTACAGCGCGTTAGGGACGGCCAAACGTTTCCCGATACGCTTCGCGTATAAGGGTAAGTCCCTCGTCCACCTTAAAGGTCGTTCTTAGAACCTGTACTTCCCTGTCCCAGTTATCCACGCTTGCCCTTCCCAAAATAACCTGGGTCGCGGCTTCCAGGACATACGTATCCGCGGCGTTCCGTATGTCTGTGTAGCGTTTCTGTTTGTCCTCATCATAGAAACGCGCGCCAAATACGGGTTCCGCAAAGGCATTGTGCCCGGTCAGGTAGGCTTTTTGGGCAATGGTAAATTGGCCGACATTTTCAAAAAATTCGGCGCCCGCGCCGGTTAACACGCTAAAAACGAACTGATCGTTCAGCCCGTGGGACGTAATGGTTCCCGAGGGATTCCCGGCGTACTGTATGTCCGCCAGCATTTTGACATTGCCGTTTTCCATCCGGTAGGTTTCACCTTCGGTACCGAACATGAGGGTCTTTGCGCCCCGGTCGGAATAGGTCCAGTCAAAAAACCGGATAAGCTCATCCTTGTACCGTGTGGCGGCGGAAATTACCTTGGTATAGCCATAATAGCCCTGTAAAACCGGATACCCGTAGCGTTTTCCGTTGTACTTCGGGGGAAGTATGGCACCCCAGAACCATCCGGCATCCGCAAGGTTTCTGCTGGCCTCGTAGAAGGCCGTATCCTGATAGTCATAGGCGAACATGCCCGTATTCTTGATAAGCGCCTCTTCGTATTCCTCGTCGCTCATAACGGCAAAATCTTTGGCAATAAGATTATCCCGGTACAACCGTGCCACAAAGGTGAGCATATCCTTGAAATTCCGCGTAGCCGGTCCGTAGACGTATTCACCCGTGTCAGGATCAAGGTAATACGTATAACTGGTATTCATGATATTACCGAACCCGGAAAGCAGATGACTCACTTCCCAGCGGTTAATATACGGGGCTGACGCGGGGTAATTATCCTTGACTGTTTTCAGGAGATTATAGAAATCGTCAAGGGTCTCCGGCTCGCGCGAAAGGCCCAGCTTTTCAAGAATGTCAACGCGCGCGAGAAAGGCCTCGTCCATACGGGGGGTTTCATAAATACGCGGCGCGCCGTAACGGACACCGTCCGGAGAGGTGGCAAGCCGCGTGGCCGGCGGATTGGCGTTCAGTACTTTTAGATAGTTTGGCATCTGGCCGGCGGTGATGTACGGCTCAAAAGACAAAAACGCGCCCTGGGGACCGTAGCGATCTACCGTTGAATAGGAACGCAGGCCCATGACATCCGGAAGGGTTTGGGAAGCGATGGTAGTGGCCAGTTTTTCGTTATAGCTTGCCAGCGGCACCGGCGTTATCTGGAAGTCGATGTTTGTCGCCTTCTTGATGGCCTGCCATAGAATTTCACTGCCGTTGTACCCTGTCTGGCTGATAACCCAGAAAGACGGCCGTATTACCGTCGCGCTGATCGAAGCCGGATCGGCGTAGTCATCGGGACTGCCGGTGGGCCGGTATTGATTCGGGGATGCCCCACCCTGGGTTCCCGATTGGGCGGATCTGCCGCCCGCGGCCGCCACAGCGGGTATACCCGCCATAAGGACAAGCACACACACACCTGCCAGAAACATCTTTTTCATCGCGTTTCTCCTCAAAAAAAATTTTTATCCGTTGCGTACCCCGAAGGTGATAAACTTCACCACGGCGGTACGGAAGATACAAAAACAGGATACAAAACAAGCGCCTTATTCTTTTATCGAACCGATCATCACCCCTTTTACAACATACTTCTGAATAAAGGGATACACACAAATGATGGGCAGAATACTGATCAGGATACTGGCCGATTTTAGCGCCAGGGTAGCCGACTTTTGTGTAAATTCCAGAAACGACCCTTCCGCAATGGCCGCGCTCATGGAAGCATTCACCAGAATCATCCGCAGGACAAGCTGGAGGGGGTACTTTTGGGGATCGTTAAAGAACAAAAGGCCGGTAAAGAAATCGTTCCAAATTCCCACGGCGGAAAAAAGGGCGATGGTGGCAATGATTGGCTGGGAAAGGGGCATGATGATCCGCCACAGTATCTTCCAGTCCGACGCGCCGTCCAGATACGCCGATTCGTTTAAGCTTACCGGAATGCCTTTGAAAAAAGTCCGGCAGATGATAATATTCCAGGCCGAAACGGCGCCCGGCAGGATCATTACCAAACGGTTATCCACTAACCCCAGATTGCGGTACATGAGGAAGGTTGGTATCATGCCGCCCCCGAAAAACATGGTAATAACGTACACGGCGGAGATGAATCCCTTGCTCTTGAATTTTGCCTGGGCCAGGGGATAGGCGGTCAGGCAGGTAACAAATACGCAGACAACCGTACCGAAAATCGTATAGATGACCGTGTTGAGATACGACCGGGCAAACAGGGGATAGGTGGCGATCTGCTTAACCGCCGATAAATCCAGGCCCCGCGGATACAGCCACACGTTCCCCGCCATTACCTGCCCGGTATCGCTTATAGCCGTTGAAAATACATAGATAAACGGATAGAGCATAACCACATCGATAAGCACCAGCAGAAATGTTACAATCCCTGTAAACATACGTTCCGGGACGCTTTCTTTTATACCGTTGTTCTTTACCATAGGCTTTCATCAAACAAACGTCCGGAAATCCAGTTTCCGAACAGCAGAAACAGAACAGCCACGACACTGTTAAACAATCCTACCGCCGCGGCATAACCGTAATCCTGATTGATCATTCCCATGCGGTACACATAGGTAGAAATAACATCAGCCACTCTGTAAATGGCGGGGCTGTACATCAGCAGTATTTTCTCAAACCCCACGTTTAATACCGAACCGATTCTGAGCGTAAACAACACCGCTATGGTCGGAATCATGCAGGGCAGGGTGATTCGGAAAATACAGGATATCCTGTTCGCGCCGTCGATTTTCGCGGCTTCATAGAGCTGGGGATCGATGCCGGTTATCGCCGCAAGGTACAGGATACTGCTGTAACCCACGTTCTGCCATATTCCGGAACCGATATACAGCGGGCGGAACCATCCCGGCTCGTTGAAAAAGGCGATCATGTCGCCGCCCAGAGCGGCGATGGCCGTGTTTATCACGCCCCCTTCGTTGCCAAAAATCGAACGCATAAGACCGGTAATGATGACCACCGAAATAAAATAGGGCAAATACGTAATTGTCTGCGTAATCTTTTTGAACCGTTTTGCCGTAACCTCGTTAAGCATCAATGCCAGAAGGATGGGAGCCGGAAAACTCCACAAAATATCAAACAGGCCCAATAAAAATGTATTGCCCAATATGCGGAAAAAATAAGGATCGGTAAAAAAGCGGATAAAATTTGAAAGGCCGATCCACTTTGAACCGGAAAAGCCCAGAAAAAGACTGTAATTCTGAAAGGCCATGATGATTCCGCCCATCGGCAGATACTTGAACAACACTATCATTACCAGACCGCACAGCGACATGACCAGGAGCCATTTATTATGTTTTACATCATGGACCACATTGGTCCAGGCCGCGGCTGGTTTCACTTTTTCACATCCATGTTATGTTAGCAGTATATCATCAATTTAGACACGTGTCAACGGGCTATGTGCGACATTTAATGGCTAAGGACCGTGAGGATGTTCGATCAGTCTTGTAGTCTCTGTTTCAGTTCGTCCACAATAACCGTTCCGGCGGATGTGCCGATACGATCCGCCCCGGCGGCGATCATTGCCAGGGCCGTTTCCAGATTGCGGATGCCCCCGGCGGCCTTGACCCCGATCCGGTCTCCCACCAGGTCTTTCATCAGCCGCACGTCTTCCGGCACGGCGCCGCCGCTTCCAAAGCCCGTGGAGGTCTTGATGAAATCCGGCCCCACCGTCAGGGCGATGCGGCAGAGTTCCCTTTTTTCCGCGTCGCTTAAATAACAGGTTTCAAAGATCACCTTGGACAGGGCCCCCCGCGCGCGGCAGAGTTCCACCAGCGCGGCCATTTCCTTCTCCACATGGCCGTAATTTTTTGCCTTTAGTTCCGTAAGGTTCACCACATAGTCAATTTCCGCCGCGCCGTTTCCAATGGCTTCCCCGGCCTCCATGGTTTTGACCGTAACGCTGTTCTGCCCCAGGGGGAAACCCGCGACGGCGCAGATCGCCGGACCCGTTTCCCCGGCCGCGCGGGCGCTGTTGAGCAGGGCGGCGCAGAATATAACCTGTACCGGATTGACGGCAACGGTCTTGAAGCGATAGGAAACCGCCTCCCCGCAGAGTCGTTCCAGATCGCCCCGTGTGGCCTGGGCCTTGAGCTGGGTATGATCGATGTAACGGGCCAAACTCGCGGGAGAAAATTGTCTGTAATCGCCGGACACCGCGCCCTCCTGCCTTGCTAAATCCCCAGGAGCCGGGCGTAGGCCCCAAGCACAGCGTCGCCGGCGCTGCCGTCGTCAAAGCCGTCGGCTTTGCCGTTGGCAGAGCCACTGGCCCTGGCCGCGAGGACCTTTTTGGTCAGGACCTTCCCCAACTGTACCCCCTCCTGGTCAAAGGAATTGAGGTTCCAGATAAAGCCCTGGAACATCACCTTGTTTTCAAAGTGGGCCAACAGGGCCCCCAGGGCCCCGGGGTCCAGACGCTTCCCATAGATGAGGCCGGAGGGCCGGCCTCCGGGGAATTCCTTGTTCAGGTTGCCGCCTGGACCCTGGCCTGGCCCGGCCTCTGGCCTGGCCTCTGGCCTGGCCTCTGGCCTTTGGCCCGGCCTCTGGCCTTGGGCAAAGGCCACGATCTGGGCCGCCAAATTGGCCAGCAGTTTGGTCTGGCTGGACGAGGCTTCCACCTCCACATCCTCCCCGCGCTGGCTTTCCGTAAATCCGATGAACTGAAGGGGTACGATATCCGTGCCCTGATGGAGAAGCTGGTAGAACGAGTGCTGGCCGTTGGTCCCCGGTTCCCCGAACACCACGGGGCCGGTGGCGTAGGCCAGGGGTACTCCGTCCCGGTTTACCCGTTTGCCGTTGCTTTCCATGTCCAACTGCTGCAAGTGGGCGGGGAAGCGGGACAGGGCCTGGCTGTAGGGCAGAATCGCCGTGCAGGGGAAGCCCAGAAAATTCCGCTCCCACACCCCGATAAGGGCGTCCAGCAGGGCGGCGTTGTTCAGAATGTCCGGCTCCAGGGCGCTCCGGTCCGCCTCGCGCGCGCCGGCAAGGAATTCGGCAAAGACCTCCGGCCCAAAGGCCAGGGAGAGGACAAGGCCGCCCACGGCGGAGGAAGACGAGTAACGCCCGCCGATAAAGTCATCAATGTAAAAGGAGTCGAGGTAGGCCGGATTGTGGGCCAGGGGGCTGGTTTCGCTGGTTACGGCTACCAGGTGCCGTCCCGGGTCCAGGGCCGCCTTACGCAGTTTGTCCCTGACAAAGAGTTCATTGGCCAGGGTTTCCTGGGTGGTTCCGCTTTTGGAAACCAGGATAAAGATGGTCTCCTCCAGAGGTATGGAATCGAGTACTCCGGCGGCGTCGTCGGGGTCCACATTGGAGATGAATTTAGCCGTAAGTTTCTGTTTTCCCTCCGCGCGGGCCCAGTTTTCCAGCGCGAGGTACAGGGCCCGCGGCCCCAGGTCCGAACCGCCTATCCCTATCTGCGCCCCATGACTAAAGGCCCTGCCCGTGGAACCCTTTAAGCCGGCCCCATGAACGGCGCGGACAAAGGCGGAAAAACGGGTTAGTTCTTCCCGGTAGAAGTTCCCCAGGTCCTTACCGTCCAGCAGTACGGGCTTACCCGTAAGCGCCTTGCCGTCCGGGGAACGGAGCAGGTGGTGCAGTACCTTCCGCTTCTCCCCGGTGTTGATGATCTCCCCTTCCAGCAGGGCCCGGTACTTGGCGATACATTCCTGTTCTTCCGCCAGGCTGCCCAGGACCTTGAGCAGCGTCCCGTCCACGATTTTGGCGGCCCAGGAAAACGTCAGTCCCCCTGCCATAGGGGTCAGGGAACGTTCCACCCGCCCGGCGTCCAGAATCCCGTGGTAATCGAATTTCCCATAGTCACCGGCCAGGGCCGACAAACGCCCCCAGGCCGCGGTTTCATCAAAATTACGATAGTTCATCGCTCTGTACCTTATCCTCCATCTCCAGAATGTCTTTCTTCATCCGGTTCATAAAATCCTGCCCGGTAATCCCCTCCCGCAAAACCGCGAATACCGTGTTGTCCCTGCCGGCGATTGTGCCCAGCACGTCATCAAGCCCCAGATTGTCCAACGCCAGGGCCACCGAGTCGGAATGTCCTGAACAGGTTTTAATGACCACGATGTTGCCCGAAGACTCGATGGAGATGTAACCCCGCAGAAAATCCTGAATGTAGGCATGGGTCATCTCCCGCCATTCCCCGTCGCCGGGAAGGGAGTAGATGTAACCGCCCCCGCCATCGGGTATCTTTCCCACCTTGAGGGACTTAAGATCACGGGAAAGCGTGGCCTGCGTTACCGGATACCCCTCTTTTTGCAGGAGTTCAAGCAGCACTTCCTGGGACTCGATCCGGCGGGTTTTTATTAGATGACGCACTAACTTTAGACGGGCAAGCCTTTCTTTCATATCGTTACCGGATAATTAGTGCCTGTCCACAAAGTCGGTTACTTTGTGGACGCACTTTGCATTTGCTCCCGTTTTGTACCAAAACGGTGCGCAAAATGCCTGTTTTAAGGTAGTCTGTCCATAATGTGTC
>JAIRND010000170.1 GCA_031258225.1 Treponema sp.
CGCCGCTTGACACGTTTTTGAAGCGCCGGTATTGTGGCGGGGTTGTATCAAACCGGTTTGGGTGCATGTGGTTTCGTTTCGCAGGTTGCCTATAAAAATTTATCCCCCCCCCCCCCCCCCCCCCTCCATATCCGTTAAGTATTTGAGCCAGTGCCAAAAATCGGTTAGTTTTGGCGCTGGTTTTCCCCTTAATTCCTTAAAGCTACTCCATAGAAGCCCGGTACGCCGGTGTTATGGGCATCCCCTTCCGGCAGTCCGGGCGTCGATCTGTCTGTCTCCCATGGTCCCCGCGCGGGATGGTTTTTCCCCAAGATCCTTAGTACGACAGGAGGTACCAGGGTAAAAAAATATGCTTGCGGAGCCGGTTTTCCGGCACGGTACCCGGCAATGGTATGGCGTTGCCCAAAGTCCTGTACGCTTACAGGCCGGTTATGTGGACATAGCCGTGATACACACAACACTTGTGGAGGATTACTATGAAGAAATTCGCTCTTGTTTTGATTGTGACGCTGGCCCTGGGAGGCGTGGTATCCGCCCAGACAACGCCCGATTTTTCAAATCCCGCCCCCCAGTTCTTCTCGTTTGATCTGGGCGCCGGCTTCGGTTTTGCGCTGAACACTACCAACTCTAACGGGTTTAGTGCCGCGGGTACCGAAGCGGTGGGCGGCGTCGGGAACTTCGGTTTTAAGATCGAGGTGCTGGACAACTTCAACGTGGGCTTCGACAGCCTGTTCACAACGTTACCTGGTCCTACCACCAACCTGTTCACCGGGCTCCGGCTTGCCTACAACTTCATCCCCCAGGCCGGGGCCGCCATCGGGTTTGGTACAACCGGGGGTGCTAATGGCGCCGCCACGTTTGGGTTCTACGGCAACTTCTTCCAGAACCGTTCCGCGTCGGGCATCAGTACGGGCCTGCGGCTCCGTATCGACTTTGTCGCCCCCTTTGCCGACCTTGGTACCGGCAAGATCGTCTTTGCCCCGGTGTTCAACATCGGTCTGTAAGGGGAGGCCCTATAGGAGGATAACGTGAAGAAAATATTTATCGTAACGGTGGTGTTGGCCCTTGCGCTGGTTCCCCTTGCCATAGGGGCCCAGACCCCGGCGGAGTTCCAGTACCTGTCCTTCGACATCGGCTACGCGCCGGGCTGGGATTTTGGTAATAGCAGCCAAATAACGCCCTCGCTGTTCGGTATTAACGTCCGGATAAGCGACAAGCTGAGCGCCGGCATCCAAACCTTGCAGGACGCTACGACCGACAACTTCCTGTTGTTGAAGTACAGCTTCCTGTCCCAGGTCCGGGCCACGGTGGGCTTCGGTGTCCAAGATACTGGTGGTGCTAATGATGCCGCCAGCAGCCTCGGCTTTGAGGTGATCCCGTTCAGCAGGTCGGTGGGGGGCCTGGCGGCGACCGAATTCAAGGTTGCCGTCAAGTACGACTCGCCGTTCGCCAACATGGTCAACGGCAAAATTCTCTTTGCCCTTGCCTTTGGCATAGGGTTCTAGTACGCAGTTGCGCTTCGCGCGTAACTAACACAGGCTTTCGGGAAACGTGGGAACCGCAAGTTCCGCGTCCTAAAGCATAAGCTCTTCTTGTTTTAGGCTTGGGGCCGTGGGGACGGCTCCGGGCCGCTCCTTTCCGGCCGTCCTTTGGGGCGGCCGGTTCTTTGTGTGGGCGGCAAGCCGCGCTTACTCCTTAAAGTGCAGCCAGGCGAAGTGTCGCGGAAGGTGGGAATCGTAGGTTCCGTGTTCGTTCAGGGCCCAGCCGGCGCTTGTCAGGTCCTTGCCGTTGGCCCGCAGGTTCTCGAACCGGAACAACTGCCAGCGGATGCTGTCCCCGTCTTTTGGGGGGAAATTCTTACCGGGGTTTAGAAGCCTAAAACCCTCCCAGGGAAAGGCCAGTTCCACGGTCCAGCCCTTGTCGATGTGGGAGGGATCGTTGATCTTCCCCTCAACGTGAACGCCGCTGGCAAGGCCCGGAAAATCAAAATCCATAAAGGCCCAGCGCCGCCCGCGGGGATCCTTCCTAAAGCGGCCCGGGTCCTGGAAACCGCAGAGTACGTCCACCTCCCGGTTGTACAGGTCGAATCCCGCCCGGTCAAAACGGCTCCCCCTTTTCAGGGCGTCATGGTAGATAAAAAACACCTCGTAGACCGTGTTAAAGGCGTTAATTTCAAATTCGTAGTAGCAGTCCTCACCGTCAAAAAAGAGTTCCACGTCATTGTCGTACCAGATAAGGGAATCCCGCTCGGTCAGGGAGGCCTTCACCTCGGGTTCATCGATCCAATAGGCCACGTACAGGGCCTTCTCGTCCCACAGGGCCGCCGCGCGGGTACCAAACAGCGCCGGCCCGCCGGTAACCAGGTCCACAAAGGGGCGGGTCTTCTCCGCCCGCTTCCACACCGGTTTGTCCAGAATCCCATTTATGGGAAACGTCTCCCGTACCCTCCGGCAATCGTAATGAGCACCACGATCCCCGCACACCCTGTCCATAACAACTCCCGTGCCGGACTCAAAACGCCCAGCCAAGACCGACGCCAAACATAAGGCCGGTCAACTCATAGTCCAAATTCCCCAGCCCCGCCGGCAGTTTCAGTTCGCCGAACGATTTCCGGTATCCGACATAGGGTTCCCAAAAGAACCCGCCGCCGGCTACGTTCTTCCACCCCGCCATGCCGGCAACCGTTAAAGGGTAACTGGTCTCTTTGGAACCATTATAGGTTATAGACAGTGGAGAGCAACTGCCCATCGCCCCGATATAAAATTTACTAACCGCCATGCCCGACGGGTAATAGCGGATAACGGCGCTTATGTCAAAGCCCAGGTACTCCACATCGTTCAGAGTAAAACCCACATAGCCAACATTGCCGCTTATCGAGACCTGGGGCAGCGCCGCGCGCTCGTATCCTCCCCCAATCCCAAATCCGCCAAAAATGAGCCCCATAATCGGATACCCCAGGTCAACAAACACCGCGTTCTTTTTTCCCGTTTCCCTGGGCATTTCCTGGGCAAACACGCATCCGCTTACAAGAACCAGCACACATACCATGATAATTCTTTTCATATCAGCCTCACGTTCGCCTCACGGGGCAAGTTTTATTTTGTTATATTTTGCCCGTTACGCGCCGCCTGTCAAGGATCCGGTGCCAGGCGCCAATTTCAAGCTCTGTGTTTCCACTGTCTTGAATTTGCCACGGGGGAATTTTACGGTTATAAACGGGACTCCCCCCACACCAACAAACCCCTGGGAGGGTCCACTATTGGCAGGGAGCAGGTATGCGGATTTTAACCGGCGGTTTTAGCCATGAGTCGAATTCCCTTAACCCCATCATTACGGGGGAAGAAGATTTTGTCGTGCTGCGGAGCGATAATATGACCGGCGATGTTATCGCCGGGGAGGCCGCGTTATCCCGCCATTCCTCGGCGGGGATCATCGAGACCCTGAAAAGGGAAGGCGCGGACGTTGTTCCCACGGTACTGGCGCGGGCCGTGCCCAATGGGGTGGTGGCCGCTTCGTTTTACCGCGCGATCAAGGCCGAACTATTGGACCGGACGCGGGAGGCGCTAAAACAGGGCCCCATCGACGGCGTCTGCCTTGCCCTCCACGGGTCCATGAAGGTGGAGGGGGGCCTCTGTGCCGAAGGGGACCTGTGCGGGGCCCTGCGGCGGATCCTGCCCGGCATTCCCTTTACCGCGGCGCTGGACATGCACGCCACGATCACGCCGGCCCTGCTGCGGGCCGTTAACGCCTTTGCCGGTTACAAAACCGCCCCCCACGTGGACAGTTACGAAACCGGCGAGCGTGCCGCGGGGATGCTGCTCAAGGCCCTTGCCGGGGGAAAGCGGCTGTACACCGCCGCCCAATGTATTCCGATGATGATAGCCGGTGAAAAGTCCGAGAGCGCCGCGGAGCCCATGCTCTCGCTTATCGCCGCCTGCGAAGAACTGGAACGGGCGGCCCCCGGCCGGCCCGCCATGCTTGCCGCCTCTCTGCTTCTGGGCTTCCCCTGGGCGGATTGCGAGCATAACGCCGTTACAGTCCTGGTTTCCGCCTTTGAGGAAGACCGGGATACCGCCAACCGGGAGGCCCGGAAACTGGCGGGAGAACTCTGGCGGCGCCGGGGGGAATTCAAATTCCGTACCGAATACTACAACTCCAAAGAAGCCCTGGCCGCCGCCTACACCGCGGTTCTGGAACGGGGGGAACGCCCGGTCTTTGTTTCGGACTCCGGGGACAACCCCACCGGCGGGGCGACCGGGGATGCCACGGAACTTTTGGAGGAACTCCTTGCCACGATGGACCAGGTGGACAGGCTGCCCGGCCCGCTTGTCTACTCCGGCTTTTACGACGCCCCCGCCGTGGCGGCCTGTGTTAAGGCCGGGGAAGGGGCGGAGATCGACATTACGCTGGGGGGCAACTGGGACAAGATCAACGGCAGGAAGATACCCCTTAGGGTTACGGTAAAAAAGATCGTCCCCGACTTTGGCCCCTACCATTCGGCCCTGGCCCTGGTCCGGTACCGCAACACCCTTATCAGCGTTACGTCAAAACACATAGGCTTTGGGGATGAAAACCTGCTCCCGGCTCTGGGGGTCAATGCGGCGGACCACTGCCTTGTGGTGGTCAAACTGGGCTATCTGGAACCCTGTTTCCGCTCCATTGCCGCGCGGGCCATCCTGGCTACCTCCCGGGGCTGCTCCAACGAGATTCTGGAAAGCGTCCCCTACCGTAACGTCAGACGCCCCATCTACCCGCTGGATCCCGGCATGGACTGGCAGCCGCGGTAGGAGTCCGCGTACGTGCCCTGTCCCCGGCGCCGCTTTTTGGGTATACTTATCTCATGATCGAGGATACGGAACCCCCCCGGCGGCCCTCCGTACTGTGGGCGGGACGGCTGGCGGAGAAGCCGGAGGAGGGGGCCTTTGCTTTTCAGGCTTCAATCGCCGTGGACCGGCGCCTGGCCCGGGACGATATTACGGGAAGCCGGGCCCATGTGGCCATGCTGGCCGCGCGGGGGATCATCCCCGCCGGGACCGCGCGGGCGCTGGACGCGGAACTGGCCCGGATAGACGGGGAACTGGAAAACGGGACCCTGAAGATCGACCCCGGGGCCGAGGATATTCATTCGTTTATCGAGGGGGTCCTGACCACCCGGCTGGGGGATCCGGGGCGTATGGTCCATGCGGGACGGAGCCGCAACGACCAGGTGGCCCTGGATCTTAGACTCTACCTTAGGCGGACCCTGCCGGAACTGCGGGCGGAACTGGCGCGGACCGCGCTTGTTCTGCTGGACCGGGCGGAAGAACACGCCGCCAGCGTAATGCCCGGCTATACCCACCTGCAGCGGGCCCAGCCGGTAAGCCTGGGCCACTGGCTCTGCGCCTGGGCCTGTGCCCTGGGCAGGGACTGGGAACGCCTGGGGGATGCCCTGGGCCGTCTGGACGAATGTCCGCTGGGTTCGGGGGCCCTGGCGGGCAGCACCCTCCCGCTGGACCGCGGGGCTGTGGCAAAGGCCCTGGGTTTCAGCGGCCCCAGCCTTAACTCGATGGATTCGGTGGCGGATCGGGACTTCGCGCTGGAAATTGCCGCCGCCTGCGCCATCATCCAGACCCACCTTTCCCGCTTTTGCGAGGATATGGTGATCTGGTCCAGCGAGGAATCGGGTTTTTTGGATCTGGGGGAGGCCTGGAGTACCGGTTCGTCCATCATGCCCCAGAAGAAGAACCCCGACTTCGCGGAGCTTATCCGGGGCAAGGCGGGACGCAGCGCGGGGAACCTGATGACCCTTCTTACCCTGCTTAAGGGCCTGCCCTACGCCTACGACAAGGACCTGCAGGAAGATAAGGAAGCCCTCTTTGACAGCCTGGACACGGCCCAAAACTGCCTGCGGATCTTCCGGGGCATGACAGCCGCCGCCCGCTTTAACACCGAACGGATGGAGGCCGCCTGCGCCGGCGGGTTTTTGGAGGCGACGGACGCGGCGGAGTACCTGGTAAAGAAGGGCCTGCCCTTCCGCAAGGCCCACGAGACCGTGGCCCTGATCGTGCGGGACTGTATCGCCTTGGGGCGGCGCGGCATTACGGAGCGGAGCATTGAGGAACTGCGGAAGTACTCGCCGCTTTTTGACGAGGACCTGTACCCGTCCCTTTCCCCCCACGAAGCCCTCCGGGCCCGGGACCTTCCCGGAGGGCCCGCTCCCCGTGAGCTAAGGCGGCAGATCGGGGTGCTTCGCGAAAAACTGGGAGGATAGCTAGTACTAGCAGCCTGTCGAACTTGTGGATTTTTTGAGGTTTTGCACGCGAAGCGCGACAAACTGCCAGGCGGTTTCGCGTTCCGGCGTGAAACAGGAGCGGGTGGACCGGTATGAACGGGATTTTGTATAATCTGGGTTTTTTCGTCAGGATCATCAGGGGCATCCCCCGGATGTTCCGCGCGGGGGCCTCCCGTAACATCCTGGTTATGCAGATACTCTTTACCTTTGTGCAGGCCCTGGGACTGGCCTCCCTCCTGGCCGTGGGAATAGGGGCGGCGGTGAACATCATCGGCATCCCCTTTCTGGCCCAACTGTCCCAGGAACAGTACATCTACAGCCTGCTCATCGTCATTATCATGCGGGAATTGGGACCCCTGCTGGCGGCCTTTATCATCATCTCCCGTTCCGCCACGGCCATTGCCACCGAAATGGCGGGGATGGTGATCTCCCACGAGGTAGAGGCCTATATATCGGTGGGCGTGGACCCGATTGAACACCTGGCGGCGCCCCGTTTTTTGGGAGTTACCGCCTCCATGTTCCTGCTGAACATCTACTTTTCACTGTTCGGCCTGGCGGGTTCCTTCCTTGTGGCCCAGCTTTTTAACTCCATGCCGGCGGGAATTTACTTTGGCAACCTGCTGGAGGCGCTGAGCCTGTCGGACCTGCTGGTCTCCATGCTGAAAAGCCTCGTCTTTGGGGTCATCATCTCCATGACGGCCATCATCAGGGGCTTTTCCGTGGATCGGGCCAGCACGGAGGTACCCGTGGCGGGGCTTAGGGCCGTGGGGTCCGCCTTTGGCGGCTGCATCCTGGCGGACATACTTCTTTCCGCGCTGTACTACATGGTATTATGATTGAACGGATGGAGAGTCTGCTCGAACTGGTACATGTCGGTTTCTCCGCGCAGAATCAGGAAGTGATCCGTGATGTTTCCTGGACCTATGCCGAGGGAAAGACCACCGCGCTTGTGGGACCGTCCGGCGGGGGGAAAAGCACGGTGCTTAAACTTTCCGCCGGCCTTCTGGTTCCCTCACGGGGGGAGGTGAATTTCCGGGGAAAGAACATTTCCCAGATGAACCGCCGGGAAAATTTGGAATTCCGCGGCGAGGGGGCCGTGGTGTTTCAGGATTCCGCGCTGTGGGCCAACCAGACCATCCACCAGATTCTGGAACTCCCCCTGCGCGTCCACGCCCCCGAACTGTCCCCCGACGCGCGCCTTGGGCGCGTCCGGGAAGTGTTGCGGCAGGTGGGGTACCGGAAGGACATCGGCATCCGGCCCGCCATGCTTTCGATGGGGGAACAGAAACTTGTCGCCTTTGCCCGGGCCCTGATGTGCCGTCCCCGGCTTCTCTTTCTTGACGAGTGGACAGAGTCCCTGGACGACCGTTCCGCCCAGCGGCTGGTGGGCCTGGTGCGGGAACGCAAAGCCCTGGGCCATACCATCATTTTTGTAAGCCACGATCTCCACATCATCAGGGATCTGGCCGATCAGGCGCTGGTTATATCCGGCGGGGAACTGTGTATGGTGCTTACCGAGGCCCAGATCAAGTACGACGATAACCTGAGCCGTTTTCTGGAGAAGGAGATCGCGTCATGAAACCCGGCGCCACAGGCTGGTAGTATGAAATTTATCATCCGTTTTGCCGATCAGGTGGTGGGGGTGCTGATCGTCATCGCCCTGGCCGCCCTGGTGGCGGTGATCCTCTTTCTGGGTTCCGGCCAGCGGTGGTTCGCCAGGGATTACCAGTTTATCACCTACTTCGATTCCGCCGCGGGCCTAAGCAAAAACATGACGGTTCAGTACAAGGGTTTTACCATTGGCCGCGTAAAATCCTTTGATCTGACCCCGGACGACCGGGTGGAGGTGCGGTTCCACATCTTCGACACCTATATTACGCGGGTCCGCCGGGGTTCCCTGGTCGATATCAGCATCAGCCCCGTGGGCCTGGGGAACCAGTTCCACTTCTATGCCGGTCTGGGCCAGGAACAGATCGAGGAGGGGGAGATCATCCCCGCGGCATCTTCCGTGGAGGGGAAGCGGGCCCTGGAACTTGGAATCGCCTATATTCCCAGGCAGGATGACAGTATCGGCATGATCCTCTCCCAGGTGAACCTGGTGCTGGCAAACGTGGAAACCCTGGCGCGGGACCTGAGCGAGGCCTTTGAGGGGACCGGCGATACCACACTGGGGCGGACCCTGAGCAACATCGAAGAGACCTCCCAGAGCCTTACGGAGATACCGGTCATGGTCCAGAGTACCCTGGACCAGCTCGTGAGAACCGTGGATCAGATCGCCGTAAGTGTGCAGCCCATCCTGACCGATCTCCAGACCATCTCCGAAAATTTAAGCGATCCCGACAGTTCTGTTTCCCGGATACTGGATTCGAAAGGCCCGGTGTACACCAGCCTGGTATCGACGCTGGAATCGGTTTCCGGCACCGTTAAGAGCGTGGAGAAGACCGCCGCCTATGTGCCGGCCCAGTTGCCCCAGATCACCGTTATGCTGGAGGAGGCGCAGCGGGTGCTCCGTAGCGTGGAGGATACGCTGACCGCCGTTCTTAACAACCCGCTCCTGAAAAACGGCGTGGGAAACCGGGTGGAAAACCAGCCCACCGGAACCGGCATACGGGACCTGGAATTTTAGGGGACCATGATGGAACACGCGCGCGTTTTTTTGAACCGGATTGCCCCGGGCCGGGCCCTTCTTCCGGCCGCGGCGCTATTGGCCGCGCTCCTGGCCGCCGTATCCTGTTCTTCGGCCCCCAAACGGCCCGCGGAACTTCACGCGCGGCGTAACGGCGCGGAACTACAGCTTGAACTGGCCAACCGGCAGGCGGAGCAGGGCGATTTTGACGGCGCCCTGGCCCTGCTGGAACTTTCCCGGATCCTGGCGGTTACCTCGGACGATAGTTCCCTGCGGGTCCGGGTTACGCTGTCCCGGGCGAACATCCATTTTTACCAGGGCAAAGAGGACGAGGCCCGCGGTGAATGGGCGGCGGCCCTGGCGGAGGCGGAGGCATCGGGGGACGCCGAACTAATCGCCGCCGCCCGCATCTACACGGCCAGGGGCCGCCTTTTAAGCGCCGCGCCCGGGGAACGGGGGGCGGTGGCCGCCGCCGTGCGGGACGAGGTAAACGCCGAGATACTCAGGCTGAAAAAGGACCGGCTCTCCATTGCCCTGGGCTGGACCGTTATCGCCCTGGCGGAAAAGGAAAACCGCCGTTTCAGCGAAGCGGAGGCGGCCATGCGCAGGGCCCTGGCCATACACGAAAAGGGAAACTACCTGGAACAGGCGGCATACGACTGGTACGTTATCGCCTCCGTCCGTTCGGTGGCGGGGAACTACGGGGAAGCCGAAAAAGCCCTGGAGGAGGCCCTGGCCCTGGATCGCCGCGCGGAAAATTCCTGGGGCCTGGCGATGGACTGGCGCGCCCTGGCCGAAGTGTACCGCAAGGCGGGCAAAACCGCCCAGGCCGAGACCGCCGCCGCCCGCTCCCAGGAGATACTGCAAGCCCTGGGGCGCGGTTCCGAATAGTACGCAGTTCCGATTGTAATTGTGGGGTTTCACCGGAGATTGTCGCACAAGTCCAGTACTTCCGATGCTTCCCGAAATTCCACAACCCTGTCCTGCTTGTGGTATTGCCGGACCCTATTCAACCTGGGGTTTTTGGGTTTGATACTCGCCTAACCTTACCCTCCTATCGTGAACCGCTACCGGGGCGGGAGGTAGAGAAGGTTAAGGTCAGGGCAAAGTACGTATCAACGTGAACTACCTATGGGTTGAATAGGGTCCGGGACTATGTCATTGGAAAGAGCAGGACCTGATCGATGACCGCGGCCCCTGTCAGCGTCATAAGGAGCCGGTCAAGGCCCATCGCCACCCCGGAGCAGGGCGGGAAGCCCGGATCATCCGGCGCCCCTCCGTCCCCGGAAGGCTGGAATATTTTCCAGTAGTCCCGGTCCACCCGGTGCCGTACAAGGGCGGAGCGTTCCCTGGCCGCCGCCTCGGCCTCAAAAAATTCCCGTACCGCCCGGGGATCGGTTTCTTCCGTGTAACAGTTGGCCAGCTCTATCCCCCGCGCGTAGAGTTCCCAGCGTTCCACCGTCGCCCCGTTTTTCCTGGCAAGGCAGGGCACAAAGGCGGGGTAATCGGTAAGGACCACGGGCCGGTCTTTGGGGAGGGCGGGCTCTACCCTGTCAACAAAGATCAGGTCGTACAGGGTTCCCCTGTCCAGTCCGGGGGCCGGGTCCAGCCCCAGCCTCCGGGCCTCCGCTTCCAGACCGCCGGGGAGGGCCGCGGCCCGGTACAGATCGATACCCGCCCAGCGGGCAAAGGCGTCCTCTACGGAAATTCTGGTAAAGGGCGGGCGGAGGCTGCCTGCCCCCCCGGTTTCCCGTCCCGCCAGGGGGAGAAGCCGGGTAATAAGATCTTCCGTTATGCCGATGGAATCCCGGTAATCCGCGTCCAGGGTATAGTATTCCAGCATCGTGAATTCCGGACTGTGGTACCGGCCCGATGATTCGCCGTTACGAAAACACCGGCAGATCTGGTAGATCCCCGCGGGGTCCCGCCGCTCCCCCCACGGTTCCCCGTCCCGCCGGAGGGCGGCGATAAGCCGTTTCATCCAGATTTCCGGGGAGGGGATAAGCCAGTAGGGCTGTTCGTTCCGCCCGCTCCCGAAGGGGAGAAGCCGGGAAGTTTCAAAGACCTCCAGACAGGATTCGGGGATCAGGTCCGGGGCAAGCAGGGGAGTATCGACCTCCAGATAACCCCGCCCCTCAAAGAAATTCCGAATCTCCCGGAACAAAGCGGAACGGAGGCGCAGCAGGGCCGGATTCACCATCGCGCCAAGGCAATACGGGCAGCATCAGGCAAGGCGTTTTACCGTTTCCTTCCACTGGTCTCCCCGGTCAAATTCGTTGAGGAACATACCGAAGCTGGCGCAGCCGGGGGAAAGAAGGGCGATATCGGCGGGCCGTGCCTGTTCCAACAGGGCGCGAACCGCGGTTTCCATTGACTGAAACGGCCCCCTGAACGGAATACCCCGCTCCCCCAGCGGACCGATGAGTTTTTCAGTGGCCGTGCCCGCAAGGAGAAACAGTTCCCCCGCCTGTTCCGCCGCCCGGATCAGGGGTTCAAGGTCCAGCCCCTTGTCGCTGCCCCCGGCAAGCAGCAGGACCCTCCCCGTACCCTCAAAAGCGGCCACCGCGGCGGCGGCGGCTTCGTGGATGGTGGCGGCGCTGTCGTCGTAGAACCGCGCCCCCCGCCATTCGTGAAAGAATTCCAGGCGGTAGGGAATGCCCCGGAAGGCGCCCAGGCCCTCCCGTATCAGTTCCGCCGGCAGGCCCAGGTCCAGCAGGGCAAGGGCGGCGGCCAGGAGGTTTTGCCGCTGGTGAGGACCGGGGACCAGGAGACGCGCGGGCAGCGCCTCCGCCGGACCCCCGTCCCCGTAACACAGGGGCCGCCCCGGGGTTTCGGCAAGGAAACTCCGGCCCCAGGAATCCCCCCCGGCAATCGTGGCGTCTTCCCGGTCCTGGCCCCCGTAGATTACCCGCTTGTCGGCGACATAGGCGCTCATGCTGTCGTACCAGTCCAGGTGATCCGGCATAATGGCCGTAATTACCGCGCAGCGGGGTTTGAGCAGGGGACTTCCGTCGTCTTTCAGGCGGCCCCGCAGGTCCCCCAACTGCCAACTGGACAGTTCCAGAACCACATCGTCCCCGCCTTCAAGCCGATCCAGAAAACTCAAAGGGGATACGGCAATGTTTCCCCCCAGCCAGGCCTTGCCCGGCAGGATACCCGGCGTTCCGGCCCCGGGGACGGGCTGCCGGGCCAGATCAAGAACCTGGCGCAGGGCGCTGGAGGTACTGGACTTGCCCTTGGTACCGGTAACGGCGATAAGCCGGGCCGGAGACCGGGCGAGAAAGAGGGAAATATCGGTTTCCACATGACCTGCCGCCCGCAGATAGGGGGAATCGGGCCTGACCCCGGGGTTTTTGATCACCAGATCGGCCCGTTCAAAGTCCGCCATGTCGTGTTTGCCCAGCACATAGCGGATCCGCGCCGGTCCCGGCACGGCGGCTTCCAGCTTTTCAATAGAGGGGGCCAGCTTCTTTTCGTCCCTCAGGTCCGTAACGGTCAGTTCCGCCCCGTGGCGGGCAAGGTACACGGCGCTTTCAAGACCGCCCCCGTGAAGACCCAGCCCCATGACAAGGACCCGCTGCCCCGAAAAATTCATCGTATCCACGTTCCCTCGGGCCTCTCCCTTCCACCCCATTGTGGTGTATACTAGCGTATGCCGCAGCACGAGGTAAGTACCCCGGTTCCCATTGTGGACGATACCGGACATCCCGGTAATTTTGGCTGGTCCCGTTTTCCCTGTTTCATTTACGATCCCGGTCCGCTCTGGGCCCCCCGCCGGCGCATATCCGAGTCCGACCGCTACATCGTGTTTACCCCCACCCACCTGGTGGTGATGGAGATTCGGGACGATGGCTACCAGGGCTACCTGGGCATGTCGGTCATCTCACTTAAAGACAAGAAACGTTCCACCTATATCCACCTTAAACCCCTCCCCCTGGGCGGTTTTTCCCTGCCCACCGACAGTACGAAAGGTTCCGTCAAAGTGGTCCAGGGAAAAACCCGGCTGGATTTCGTCGTTATGGAGGGGGGGGTGCGGATAGTCCGGGCGGACTTCCCCCGCTTTGGGCGCCACCGCAGCCTGCGGGGGGAACTGGTGTTTTTTGAGCCGGCCTCCGCGGAATCCCTGGTAACCAACATACCCTGGCGCCGGGAGAAACACTCCTTCCGGTATTCCCGGCGTTCCCCCTGGTACATTGTGGAGGGGGTTATCCAGTTCGGCAGTTCCGAGATTGTCTTTACCCGTGGAAACGCCTGGGGCATTTTTGACTGGAACCGGGGGGTGCGCCCCCGCTCCGATCTGCGCTTCTGGGCCTCAGGCTGCGGCGCCGCAGGATCGCGGCAACTGGGCTTTAGCGTGGGCTACGGTTCGGAGGATTCTTCCCAGGGAACGGAAAACGCCTTTTTTGTGAACGGGAAACTGCACAAGCTGGATCAGGTAACCTTTCACATCAACCCCGCCGACTGGCTGCTCCCCTGGCGCTTTACCAGCAACGACGGGCGCCTGGAGATGACCTTTGTCCCGAATCAGGAACGGGTGGAGTGGACAGGGCTGGTGTTCTACTCGATGACCCGCCGCCAGGTCTACGGCCGGTTTTCCGGCCGGGTCATTCTGGACGACGGGTCGGAGGTGGAATTCCGGGAGATGATCGGGTTCGCCGAGCGGCTCAAGTCCAGTTTTTAGCCGCGAACGGGCGCGAAAATTTTATCAAAAAAATGTGAAAAAAATCTTGACAGGGCAATTTTCCCTGTGTATACTGGACTGGTCTTACGTGTTGCGGCATCGTGGTAACTGATACCGGGCGGCGGGAAAAACCGGCCGCCTTAAAATGGGAGTTCACTGTGGCAAACGGCACTGTTCCTGATGTAGTAGTGGGGGGGGGGGGGGGGGGGGGGGGGGGGCGGGGGCGGGGGGGCGGCGGGGGGGGGGG
>JAIRND010000195.1 GCA_031258225.1 Treponema sp.
GTATTGAAAATAGCGCAGGCGGATTCTACAAGCGTTTTTCCACCGGGCTATCCCCGTCCCTGCCGGATCAGGGGGAAGGTTAAGGTCAGGACAAGGCACGTATCAAACTGAACGACTCACAGGTTGAATGATGACTGCGTACTAGGACCGCCAGGCCCGGATGGGGTTGATGCCCAGGCGGATGAGGAAGTAAAGCCAGGCGAAACCGAAACCGGCAAGGTGGGTAATGTGGGCTACGTTGCCTCCCTGTCTGGTTATCAGGGAGAACAGCTCTATGGCGGTGAAGCCCAGGACCATCAGGGGGGCCCGGAGGGGAAGGAGGCCCCACAGGTAGATGACTGAGTTGGGGTAGTAAACCGCGTAGGCAAGCTGCACGGCAAAGACGGCCCCGGAGGCGCCCATAAGTTGGATGTTATAAGCGTCCATGGCGGCATAGGCCACAAATGAGAAGAACCCCGCAAGAATACCGGACACAAGGTAAAACAACAGGAATTCTTTGCTTCCCATGCGCCGTTCCACCTGGATTCCGAAGACAAAGAGGGCAAACATGTTAAAAAAGATGTGGGCAAAGCCGTCGTGGAGGAACATGTAGGTAACAAAGGTCCACAGCCAATGCCGGATTACTATCAGCCCGGGGATCATGGAAAGGTAGACTTCCATGTACCATGTTCCGAACACCTGTCCCGCCAGAAAGACGAGGATGTTGATGCCGATGAGCCACAGGACTACCCCGCTGTAGCGGTAGCGGAAGGGACGGCGCAGGGGATTCATACGGCTCTCCCCGGCAGGTTTTTTAATCCTGTCATAAGGTCATGGGAGGGGAAATACTCCAGTCCCACAAGGCCCCGGTAAGCCCAGCCATCCAGGGCCTTAAAAATCGCGGGGTAGTTGAGTTCGCCCTGGTCAAGTTCGTGCCGTCCCGGTACGCCGGCGGCGTGGAAGTGGGCAATGCTGTCCAGGTTGGCGCCGATTCTGCGCAGGATATCCCCTTCGGTGATCTGCTGATGGTAGATGTCGAAGAGGAGTTTTACGCTGCCGCTGCCTGTCCGGCGGATTATTTCAAAGCCCTCATCGGACGATTGCAAAAAAACGCCGATGTGATCCACCCTGCCGTTCAGGGGTTCAATGGCCAGGGTAAGGCCGCTTTCTTCAAGCAGGGGGGCCGCCGCCTTTAGGCCCGCGACTACCGACGCGCGCTGGAAGTTTCGCCGCGCCCCTGTATCCTGCCCTACCTGGGAGATGAGGATCGGCGCTCCTAGTTTTTTTGCGGCCGCGATAGATTCGTTGAGCCCGGCAAGGTAGGCGTCCCGCTGGGCGGGATCGGTAAGGCTTACGAAACGGGTACAGAGGGCGGCGCAGGAAAGGCCCAGGTTCCTGGCCTTTGCGCGGAGGCTGTCCAGGTCCCGGTTCCACCAGGCCCAGAATTCAAAGCTGTCAAAACCCGCGGCTTTTACCGCTTCCAGGGCCTCCTCCTGGGTTCGGTCCCGAAACAGCGCGTCAATACATACAGAAAACCGCATAAGTCCCCCTTTTAACATAACATTCCGGCTTTTTCCAGGATACGCCTGAAGCCGGCAATCGTTTCTCCGTGGACAAGTTGATTCCGCAGGGCCGCGCCGCCGACGGTCGGTCCGGTTCCGTTCCGGCGCGGCGAACAGGCCCTGGTGTAGGCGCAGAACTGTTTACGCATCTCCACACAGGCCCGCCGTTCCCCCATATCCGCCGCCAGGTGTTCCAGGTGCCGCAGGGCGGCGGCCATCCGTTCAGCGGGGCCGGGGGATGTGTAGTCCATGTCCAGGAGCAGGGACCGTGTTTCCCCGAAGATGAAGGGGTTGCCCAGGGCCCCCCGGGCGAACATGAGCGCGGCGCAGCCGGTTTCCCGGAACATCCGCCGGGCGTCAACGGCGCTGTAAAGGTCCCCGGAACCGGCCACCGGTACGGAAAGCCGGCTTGCCAGGTCCGCAATCCGCTTCCAGTCGCTTTTTCCGCCGTAAACCTGGGCCCTGGTCCGGGGATGGAGGCTTACCATGGCGGCCCCCGCCTCCACGGCGATTCGGGCACAGTCCAGGTAATTGATAGATTGATCATCCCAGCCGGCGCGAATCTTGATCGTTACCGGGACGCCGCCCAAATGTTCTCCGGCCGCCCGGACCACCGCTTCCACCACCCGGCCCAAGTTGGCGCTGTCCCGCATCAGGGCCGCCCCGGCCCCGGTCCGGACCACCTTGGGTACCGGGCAGCCGGCGTTGATATCGATAAGCGCCGGCCTCCAGGGGGCCAGCAGGGCCGCCGCCTGCCCCATCCGCTCCGCCTCCGCGCCGAAAAGCTGGATACCGTAGGCTGTTTCGTTTTCCGATCGGCGCAGCAGAATACTTACCGGCCCCGGATCGTCCATGGGCTTAAGGTCCGCCCGGCCGCGGATGATCGATTCCGCGGAGACCAGCTCCGTAAAGCTAAAGTCCGCCCCCGCATCGATACATACTGAACGAAAGGCCCGGTCCGTATAGCCCGCCACCGGCGCGAGAAACAGATTCCCCGGCAGGGGAAGGCCCCCGATATTCAA
>JAIRND010000251.1 GCA_031258225.1 Treponema sp.
TGCCGCTCCCCAGATCAGCTTACGTTGTTTGTTCAACCGGCCCTTATACCCACGATAACCACCATCGTGGCCTGATACAACGATCAAGAAAAAAGCCCCCGCAAACAAAAGTAAACGCACATGGTGCCTGGCACCGTCTTTGCTTCTATCTTCCCCAACGCTATACTGGTTTTATGGCTATGCCCTTTCTGGAAAACCGTAACCCCCCGCCCCAGGATGATTACGATGTGGCTATCATCGGCTGCGGGGTTTCGGGGGCCAATATTGCCCGCCGGCTCTCGGCGTATGACGTTAAGACCGCCATTCTGGAAAAGGCGGCGGACGTGTCCTTTGGCACCTCCAAGGCCAATTCCGGCATTGTCCACGGCGGTTTTCACCACAACAAAAAGTACCTAAAGGCCCGGCTGGAGATACAGGGGAACCTGATGTTCGACCAGCTGCGCCGGGAGCTGGACTTTCCCTTTAAGCGGAACGGCATTATCGTGGCGGCCCTGCACGAGGATGAGATGAAGGCCGTGGGACACCTCTACATGCAGGGGGTGGAAAACGGGGTAATCGGTATTGAGCTGTGTTCCCGGGAGCGTATTCTGGACCTGGAACCCAAGCTGTCCCCGGATACCGTGGGGGGGCTCTACGCCCCCGGCGGCGGCATGGTCGAGCCCTACCGTTTTGTTTTTGCCCTGGTGGAGTCCGCCGTGAAGAACGGGGTCCACCTCTATACGGATTTTAAGGTAAACGCCGCTGCCTACGACGCCGCTGCCTACGACGCTGCCGCTCACGACGCCGCCGCCCACGACGGCGGGGCCTGGACCGTCCGGGCGGAGGACGGCCGGACCGTCAAGGCGCGTTATGTGGTGAATTCCGCCGGGCTCTACGCGGACGAAGTTTCCCGGATCTTCGGCGGGGAGGAGTTCCGCATCAAGGTCCGGAAGGGGGAGTACTTCCTTATGGACCGCCTGACCAGGGCCAGGCCGGAACGGGTGGTCTTTCCGGTGCCCACGGCGGTTTCCAAGGGGATGCTGGTGATCCCCACGGTGGAGGGGACCGTGCTGGTGGGGCCTACGGCGGACATGGTGGAGGACAAAACCGATTATTCTACCACGGCCGCCCACCTGGAGGAGATTCTGGAATCCGGCAAGGCGATGATCCCCTCCCTAAGCCGTAACGACGTGATAACCAGCTTTGCCGGCCTGCGCCCCTGCCTGGAGGAAGATTTCTATATCGAGGCTTCCGCCAGGGCCCCCGCCTTTGTGCAGGTGGCGGGGATCCAGTCCCCGGGGCTTACCGCCTCGCCGGCCATCGGGCTCTACGTCAAGGATTTATTGAAGGGCATGGGGCTTAACCTGACGGAGAAAGCCCGGTGGGACCCCTTTGTAAAGGACCGGCCCCGGTTCCGGGAGCTGAACCCCTACGAGCAGGACAGCCTTATCGCCGCCGACCCCCGGTGGGGCAACATTGTATGCCGCTGCGAAAAGGTAAGCGAGGCGGAAATTATCCAGGCCGTGCGCCTGGGGCACTACACGCTGGACGGGATAAAGTACTTTGCCAGGGCTCAGATGGGCCGCTGTCAGGGGGGCTTCTGCACGTACAAGATCATCAAGATCATCATGAGGGAAACCGGCCTGTCCTGGGAGGAAATTACCAAACACGGGGGGGCCAGCAGGCTTTTGGAGACTGAACTGTGAAGGAACTGAACTACGACGCGGTGGTAATCGGCGGCGGGGCCGCGGGCCTGGCGGCGGCCCTGGAACTGGACGGGGAGGGTTTTTCCTGTGCCATCCTGGAGCGGGAGGATCACCTGGGGGGAATCCTCATGCAGTGCATCCACAACGGCTTTGGGCTCCACGAGTTCAAGGAGGAATTGACCGGCCCCGAGTTTGCCCAGCGTTTCATCAACCGGCTGGAAGGTTCAGGTGTCGCCGTGTACCTGAATGCCACAGTAACGGAGCTTAGGCATGAGGAGGGTACGCCGTCAGCGCCGGGCGCAAAGGAACTGTTCTGCGTTTCCCCGGCGGGTCTTCTCCATATCCACGCCCGCGCGGTGATCCTGGCTATGGGCTGCCGGGAGCGGAACCGGGGCAATGTGCGGATCCCCGGTTCCCGGCCCGCCGGGGTCTACACCGCGGGCCTGGCTCAGCGCCTTGTGAACATCGAAGGCTACATCCCCGGCAGGGAATTGGTGATCATCGGTTCCGGGGACATCGGCCTTATCATGGCCCGCCGGATGAGCTGGGTGGGCTGCAAGGTCAAGGCGGTGGTGGAGATCATGCCCTACCCCGCGGGGCTTACCCGGAACATCGTCCAGTGCCTGGAGGATTTTGACATCCCCCTCTACCTGTCTTCCCAGACCACCAACATCTACGGCAACGATCGGGTGGAGGGGGTGGAGGTGACTCCCATGGAAAACGGCGTCCTGGTCCCGGAAAAGGGGTTCCGTATTGACTGTGATACGGTACTCCTGTCGGTGGGCCTGGTGCCGGAGAACGAACTTTCCAAGGAGGCGGGGGTGGAACTGAACGGCAGTACCAACGGTCCCCTGGTGGATGCCTCCCTGATGACCAGCGTGGAGGGGGTCTTTGCCTGCGGGAATGTACTCCACGTCCACGACCTGGTAGACTGGGTGGCGGAAGAAGCCCGCCGGGCCGGAGCCCACGCCGCCGCCTGGCTCAAGGGGAACCGGCCGGGAACCCAGTTCCGGCTCAAGGCGGGGGCCAACATCCGTTATGTGAACCCCGGCAAACTCAACCCCCAGGGAAACAACAAGATCTACATGCGTTCCATGATCGTGAAGAACGACGCGGTTCTGGAACTGCGGCTGGACAACCGGCTGCTCAAAAGCATCAAGAAGGGCCACGTACAGCCCTCGGAGATGATCGATATTAGCCTGGGCCCCAAAGACCTGGAGGGCAGCGGCTGCGGCACGGAATCGGTGCTGGAATTCTCGATAGCGTGATAGTGTGCTAGTGTGATAGTGTAAGGAATGACTATGCGGAACCTGACTTGTATCGTATGCCCCATGGGCTGCTCCCTAACGGTTGAGGAGGGGGAACCGGGCGCGGACGGCTTCCCCGTTTTGACCATCACCGGCAACCGCTGTCCCCGGGGCGCCGTCTATGCCCAGGAGGAGATACGCTCCCCCAGGCGGGTAGTTACCGCCACCTGCGCCATTGCGGAGGGTCCCGCCTTATCCGCCCTCCCCGCCGGTTTTGCGGGCCCCCGCCGGGTCCCGGTAAAGACCAGCGGCCCCTGCCCCCGGGAAAAAATCGACACCCTGCTAAAGGAAATTTACCGGACCAGGGTACAGCTCCCCGTCAGGGCCGGAGACAAGATCCTGCCCAACTGGGACGGCCTTGGCATCGACGTGGTGGCAGTCCGGGGCCTGGGGTAAT
>JAIRND010000012.1 GCA_031258225.1 Treponema sp.
CCGCCATCGTGCCCCTGCCGGAAAGCGCCCTCCCCCTGCGCCTCCCGGAAGTGGAATCCTACGCCCCCACGGGAACCGGGGAAAGCCCCCTGGCGGGAATCGAATCCTGGGTCAACACCACCTGCCCCCGCTGCGGCAGCCCCGCCCGGCGGGAAACCAACACCATGCCCCAGTGGGCCGGTTCCTGCTGGTACTACCTCCGCTACCTGGACCCCCGCAACCCGGAAAGCTTCGCGGCCCGGGCCAACATCGACTACTGGATGCCCGTGGACCTCTACGTCGGCGGTGTGGAACACGCCGTCCTCCACCTCCTCTACAGCCGCTTCTGGCACAAAGTCCTCTACGACCTGGGCCTTGTCAATACCAGCGAACCCTTTCAGCGCCTGGTCAACCAGGGCATGATCCTCGGCGAAGACAACCAGAAGATGAGCAAAAGCCGGGGGAACGTCATCAACCCCGATGACATCATCAAAGAATACGGGGCGGACTCCATGCGGGTCTACGAGATGTTCATGGGCCCCCTGGAGGTGACCAAACCCTGGCTTACCGCGGGGCTCATCGGGGTGTCCCGCTTTTTGGAACGGCTCTGGGGAATCGGGGAAAAACCGGTCCTGGAAGAGGCCGGCATCGATCCGGCCCAAAGGGATGGATTAACCAGGCTCCTCCACAGGACCATCAAAAAGGTGAGCCGGGATACCGCCACCCTCAACTTTAATACCGCCATCAGCCAGATGATGCTCTACTCCGCGGAGCTGGCCAAGCTGCCCCAGGTCCCCCGCCCCCTCTGGGAACCCCTGGTCAAGATGGTATCCGTCTATGCCCCCCACCTGGGGGAGGAACTCTGGGAAAAACTGGGCTACACCGAATCGATCTCCAAAAGCCCCTGGCCGGACTACGACGAGACCCTGACCGTGGAAAGCGAAGTAACCATCGTGGTTCAGATAAACGGCAAGATCCGGGACAAATTCAGCGCCCCGCCCGGGGAAACCGGGAACGAACTTGAAAGCCGGGCCCTGGCCCTGCCCTCAATAAAAAAGTGGCTGGAAGGACAATCGGTCGTAAAGGTTATCACGGTACCGGATAAACTGGTAAACATCGTGGCGAGGCAGGCAACGAGACTAGCAAATTTGACGTGATTCCGCGTATACTAAGGGAAACACGTCAAAAAAGAGGAACGCGATGAAAAAGTTACTGATGTTCACGGGCCTGTTATGCGCCGCCGTTGGTCTTCTTTTTGCCCAAAATTTCACCCCCTCGCTGTACGCGGAGGATACCCTTGCCGGTTTCAGGGAGTGGCGGTTTAGCGGTTCCGGGGACGAAAAGAACTTCAAGATACAGGCGCTGTTCAGTTCCGCCGATGATATCGTGTTCACGTTCATCGATTCCGGCCTGGAAGAGCGGGTGGAATTCGAAAGCGAATACCCCTGGCCGCCGATGCAAAGCGGACAGCCCGTTACGATCTATTTTAGCGCCTGGGGCCCCTGGATCTGGGACCGGCGTCTTGACGCCATAGATTACGGCAACAACCGGCTGGTCCAGGCCCAGGGGGTCTCCGTGGCCGAAAGCCCACAGACAGACAATGCGGCCCAGAGCCCCGCGGACCGGAGCGCCGGAAGCCCCGGCCCGGAAGTTCCGGTAAGCAACCCCACCCCCGCGGAAATTGATTCCGCCAGCGAGGACCCGCCGGACGCCGGTTTTGACTACGGCAAACAGCCCGCCGCCCCACCCCGCCAGGTCATCGTGCAAATCTCGGGGACCCCGCCCCGCCAGGGCCGCTACTACCGGCTCCAGGTAGGTTCCTTTGCGGTCCCCGGCAACGCCACAAGGGCCGCCAACAGCCTTAGGGAACTTGGCCTAAACCCGGCGTTTGAGGAATTTAAGACCAACATCCGGGTCGTCCTCCCCCGTATTCCCGGTGAGGATGTCGTGGAAACCGCCCGAAAGGCCGGCGGCGCGGGCTTTTCCGAGATCTGGTGCCGGGAAGAACCCTAAGGCGCCGGTACCGCCCTTGAAAGGATAGTTATAGTTTCTTTGGAAATTTTGTATTTTTCTCTTGACAGATCGTCCAGAAACAGGGTACCATGGCATGTGGGATTTAAGGAAGCTGGACAAGCGGATCTTGTCTTTCAAAAAGCGGACGTATAACGCCCAGTGACGGAGAAGGAAGTATCCAGTATGTACCACGTAAAACGCAATCAAGCCCCCCGGCGCGTTCCCGCCTTCCCCGGCTTATTCCCCCGTTGTTGTTCTTTTGCCAATTGCTCATTCATTGTTAATTGTTCATTATTAAATATTCTTTCGTTTACCCCCCCCCCCCCCCACACACACACACACACACCTATACTCATTTAATTAAACATAGAAATCAGTTAGGTCAAATCGTTCTATCGTTTATATGCCGCTTCTTTTCCCAATTCCCCGGGGCTTTACCGCGTGCGCGTCTGTGTAGCCAGGAAGCCTGGTCAAAAACGGATACCGAAACATACCGTAAGGAGGACCCCGTGCATGAAATATTCGCCGTCCTTTTTCGTTTTCGCTTTGTTCTGTACCTTGTCGTTGCTTTTGCCGCAGGCTGCCTTCTCTCAGGACTTTTCTTCCATTGGCAGGGATCTCTTGGCATTAGAGCTCTTGATACAAGATACAATCAAGAACTCAGAGGAGCAGCAGAGACAATTGGACGACTTACGGAAGAACTTGGCCGAGAGCGGGGAATTAATCGGGACTTACGAGAGTATAATAGCCGGGCAGGAGAAATTGTTGAGGGACTTACAGATTCGGCTGGACGCAATGTCAGAAACCTACAGGAAGCAGTCAGTTTTATCGGCGAAATACGAAAAAAACTCGCGGTTTTGGAAGAGTTTTACGCTGATAGCGGTTCCGGCCGCGGCGATTCTTAGCGGCGGCCTGATTTGGGCGCTGAAATAGAAAGGGAACGCCGGATTTTAGAAGCGGCGATTATTCCGTAAGGAGTGTTTTGATGAGCCTGAATAAGTTTATGAATACTATCCCCCGTCTCTCAGGTCAATCTGACAAAAATTCGATAAAGCCCGCAAAAAACTTGATTTGGCGGCGGCGCTGGAACTGCCGTGAGTTATACTTCATCGTTCTCATCCCGGTAGTGTATGTTTTTATTTTTAATTACATCCCCATGTACGGCGTACTCATGGCATTCAAAAACTACCAGTCCAGAACCGGCGTGTGGGGCAGCCCCTGGGTAGGGTTCTATCATTTCCGGCGCTTTTTAACATCCCCAAATTTCTTTAATATTCTGCGGAATACCCTTATCCTGAGCATCTACGGCCTCGTCGCCGGTTTTCCCTTTCCCATCATCCTGGCGATTTTTGTGAACCACAGCCGGCTGCTGCATGTTAAAAAGACGATTCAGTCCATTACCTTTGCGCCGTACTTCCTCTCTACGGTCATTTTGGTCGGCCTTTTGACCCAGGTTTTGGGGCTGAGAACCGGGGGGGTTAATGTCTTCTTGAGCTTACTGGGTTTTAACCAGATAAACTTTATGGCCTCCGTAAACGCCTTTCCCCATATTTATGTGTGGTCCGGTATCTGGCAGGGTACGGGGTACGGGGCGATTATCTATATCTCCACCCTGGCCGCGGTGGACCCCAGCCTCCACGAAGCGGCTCTTATAGACGGGGCGAATTTATGGCAGCGGGTGTGGTACGTCGATCTGGCCACCATAAAGCCAATTATTGTCATTATGTTGATCCTCTCCATGGGCGGTATCCTGGGCAGTAACTTTGAAAAAATCTATCTGTTACAGGTTCCGCAGAACATGAGCGTTTCCGAAGTGATAGCCACCTATGTATACCGGGTCGGCATGTTATCAAACCGGCCGGACTTTTCTTTCGGCACCGCCATCGGTCTTTTCCAGAATGTGGTGGGCATCATCCTGACCTTAACGGTGAACCGGATAGCCCGCGCTTTAACCGGCGAAAGTATGTTTTAAGGAGGCGAAAATGGCACAGGGAAAATACCGGAATATGGCTGTGGGACTCAACGCATCGGACAAAGTGTTTCACCTTATATGCAACACCTGGCTTGTCATTTCAGGTTTGATTGTCCTCTATCCCCTTATCTATGTACTGTCCTGTTCATTCAGCAATACCGACGCAATCCTCGGCGGGCGGGTAATTCTGTGGCCGGTGGATATTTCCGCGGGAGCGTATAAGCGCGCCTTTGAACACCCCCTGCTCATAAAGAGCTTTTTCAATTCCCTGCTCTATGTGGCCGGCGGTACGGTGGTAGCGGTAACGCTCATTCTGCTTGCGGCGTATCCCCTTTCGCGCCGGGATTTTCCGGACCGGAAAATAATTCAAACCTATTTTGTGATAACCATGTTTTTCGGCGGCGGACTCATCCCCAGTTATCTTCTGATGAGGAACCTGCACCTCGTCGGTTCCCGCCTGGCCCTTATCGTCGGCGCGGGCTTCTCCTGTTACAACATGATTATCATAAAAACCTATTTTCAAAATTCCCTCCCCCCGGGCCTCCTGGACGCCGCCCATATCGACGGATGCGGGGACTTCCGGTTCTTTTTTGAGTTCGCCCTTCCCCTGTCGGTTCCCGTAATCGCCGTAATGGTTTTGTTCAACGCCGTGGGTATCTGGAACAGTTATTTCAGCGGCATGCTCTACTTAAGCAACCCCGACACGTTTAACTTCCAGCAGGTTTTGCGGGATATTCTGTTCATCGCCAGCGTGTCCCAGGAACAGTTGACCAACATGGATCCAAACGAAATCGCGGAACGGCTTAACCTGATGTATCAGCTCAGGTACGCGGTATTGGTAATCGGCGCGTTCCCCATGATGCTTCTCTATCCTTTTATCCAGAAGTATTTCATCAGGGGGATGATGATAGGCTCCCTTAAAGAATAAGGGGCTTTTTGAGGTTGTTATTTCCGGCTTGTTAAGTACGGATAACAAAAATATTTTTTTATGGAGGAAAAGTTATGAAAAGACTTTTCATTGGTTTTTTGATTCTTGCGGCAGCGGCAGCGGTATTTGCCGGCGGCCGGCAGGGCGCAGGCGGAGCCGCGGCAGCGGGCAAAACCGCCAGAGTCGGAGCCAGGGGATCACTCCCGCTGGCAACCACCAAACCGGTACTCACGGTGCTGATTCCCGGGGGCTTAAGCGACAGAACCACCGATTACGCCTACGACAAGAACACGCTCACGAAAAAAGTAGTCGACGAGACGGGCGTACAGCTTCAGATTACCGCGACCACCGGCGCGGACGCGGCTGAACGGGTAAACATCCTGCTCAACACCGGAGACTACCCCGATCTCATCCTCAACTACGGCGTTGATCTTGACTATTATTCCAGCCAGGGGACTATTATCGCCCTTGACCCTTACGACCCCTTAAGTTTCCCGAATATCAAACGGGTTTTTGAGGAAGCCCCCTATGCCATGGACAAAATTACCGCGTCAGACGGTAAAATGTACGCCATGCCCCAGGTCAACGAATGTATGCATTGTACCTACAGCGACGGGCGTATCTGGTTCTACATGCCCTGGGCCAGGGATTCGGGCCGTAAAGCGCCCCAGACCCTGGATGAATTTACCGACTATCTGCGGTATGTAACAAACAACGATGTAAACGGGAACGGCAGAAGGGATGAAATCGGCATTGCCTTTACAGCGGGGGACACGAATAACTTTATTACCAAGATAGCGAAAGCCTTTATGCCCTATGTTGGCGGCGGCCTGGTTCTGGAAAACAAAAGGGTGGTGGAACAGTACCGGGACAGCCGGTTCCGGGACGCCCTAAGGTATATCGCCGGGCTGTATAAAGAGGGGCTTATTTCCGAAGATTCCTTCTCCATGACCGGCGACCAGCTTGCCGCTATCGCCCGCGGTCCCGAAGCCGTGGCCGGTGTTATCGGCCAGACCTGGATTAACATTTCCGTCTCCCAGGAATCCCAGCGTCTCCTTGAGTACTTTGTGGTTCCCCCGTTGAAAGGCCCCGCAGGCCAGCAGTGGACCACCAATTCCAGCCTGTGGTCCAACGCATCGCCCGCGTTTCTGGTTACGGACAAATGCAAAGACCCTGAACTTGCCCTGGCCCTCTACGATTATTTCAATAACCCGAATTCCGAATTTGTCCTTTCCGCGGGATGGGGTGCAAAAGGTATATCCTGGACCGCCGCCGATCCGGGCGCGGTAGGTGTTGACGGCGAACCGGCTACATGGAAATTGCTTCTCCCTTGGGGAACCCAGCCGGTCAATACAAACTGGCATAATCTTTATTTTTACCTGATTTCCCAGAAAAATCTTCGTAACCGTGAGCAGGTTACCGGTATCAACCGGACCAATGAATACCAGAAAACCTGGAACGCGGCGCTGGTACCGGAACTCCTTAATCTAATGCCCACCTATAACAGCGACATGTGGTACAATAGCTCTGCGGAAACCGCGCCGTGGGATATCCCCTCGGATATGTTCATCCCGCCGGCGATTATGAACGGAGCGGACAACCAGCGTTTGGCGGACATCAACGCGGTCCTGGAACCCTTCAAGAGCCAGGCTTGGGTAGAATTCATCACCGGGGTGCGGGACATCAACAGAGACGCCGACTGGAACGCGTATATCACCGAGCTTGACCGGCTTGGTTCACCGGAAATGGTCAGTATCACCCAGAAGTACATAAAGTAAGTTGAGCTTGTTCCAAAAAAGAATTTTGGAACAGCTTCAATTTTCCGCCTCAGTTCGGCGGCTGTCGATAAAACAGCCGCCGCTTTTATGGAACATACGGTGCTTGACTTTAAAATACGAAAACAGCATTTGACATTCCGGAACGGCCTGCGCCGCTGGGATGTCCTGGAAGAACCCTTCCGGTGTACCACCGCCGAAACGGCGCTTATCATCGTGGACATGTGGGACAAGCACTGGTCCTCCGGTTCTACCCGCCGCTTCGGCCAACTGGCGCCGCGCATCAATGAAAGCGCCGGGCGGGCGCGGGAACGGGGCATCCTTGTTGTTCATGCTCCCTCGGACACGGAGACCTTTTACCGGGGAAGTCCGGCGCGGGATCGCCTGTTTTCCGCGCCCCGCCTTGCCGCCATACCCGAACCGGTTACGGTTAACGATCACCCGCTGCCCATCGACGACTCCGACGGCGGCAGCGAATCGGTGGACGACTATCCGCCTCATTCCCGCGTATGGACGCGGCAGAACGAAGTAATTATGATTGATCAGGCTAGGGATGTACTCTGCGGCGACGAAGGGGACCTGCTTTTTTCGTATTTACAGTACCGGGGAATACGGTTCCTCATATATACCGGAGTTGCCTCCAATATGTGCGTCCTCAACCGGTCCTTTGGCATCAAAAAAATGCTGCGCCGGGGAATGCGGACGGTACTGGTACGGGACCTGACCGACGCCATGTATAACCCGGAAAGGCCCCCATATGTAAGCCACGAAGAAGGCGCCGCCCTGGTAACGGCGTATATCGAGAAGTTTTACTGTCCGACCATAGACAGCGGACAGGTATAGGAGCCATTTAAATGCCTGATACTAAAATCCTCCCAGGGGACAAGCGCACCCTCCGGGAGCTTGCCAAAGAGTACGCCGAAATTGCGGCATCGGATGTAAACCGGGAGCGGGAACGCCGCATAAGGGACATCCACGGTCTTAAAAAAGATGTCCGCCCTGTCGTCTGGATTGAGCAGGTACCCTGGCACGAACTCAACGAGACCGGGGAACTCTCCCTGCGCTGCCAGGGGGACTTCGCCCGGGGTATGGAAAACCATATCCGGCAGACCTTGTTCCGCTGGAAGTACTTCCAGGGCGACATGGTGGTGGAGGATGTGTACTACATCCAGAAAGCCTACGGCGATTCCGGCTTCGGCATGAACATTCAAGAACAAACCGCCGCCACGGATGCCAACAACAACATTATTTCCCATCATTACGAGGATCAACTGGACAGCGAGGAAAAACTGGACCTCCTAACCCTGCCCGTGGTTCAGGCTTACCCCGAAAAAGACAAGGCCAACCTCGAAGCCGCCCGGGAGATTCTGGACGGCATTATGCCGGTACAATTGCGGGGATACGGCATTGAATACCGGCCCTGGGATTACATCTCCCGCCTGCGGGGGGTAACGAACTGTCTTATGGACATGATGGACCGGCCTGAACTTATCCACAAGACCATGGAGAAAGTCCGCGATATTTTCACCGCCCGGAACGAACAGATGGAATCCCAGGGTCTTTTGGATTCCCGTTTCCCCCAGATGAACTGTACCCCCGCCTATACCGATGATCTTCCGGCCTCCGGCCATGCCGGCGGCCCGGTACGGT
>JAIRND010000056.1 GCA_031258225.1 Treponema sp.
TGGCCCGCCGGCCCTTTGACCTTGATACGAGCCCGGAAGAGCTGCTCCCCGGCGGCCCCGGCACGGAAGCCGACATTGCCGCCCTTGCGCGTGCCCTGGCCCGGCGTCCGCGGGGGTAGCGCCGGAATTTTGGCGCCGGCGAGCCAGTACGGCCTTATGGAATCCTGGCCCCTCTGCGACGATCAATGGACCAAACGGGAGATCACCTGGACCGACGACATGGAGGAATTCCGCCGTCAGTACTGGGCCGCCAATAAAACCTTTAACCCTATCAAGTTCAGGCCCGACCGCTGGGCGTCCCTGGCGAAGTCCTGTGGGTTTAAGTACCTGCTCTTTACCACAAAACGCCATGACGGTTTCTGCATGTTCGATACCAAAACCACGGATTACCGGATCACCGCGCCGGACTGTCCCTTTTCCACCCACAAGTACGCGGACATTGCCGGCAGCCTCTTTAAGGCATTCAGGGATGAGGGGCTGGGTATCTCCGCCTATGGGGGAAATCATAAAGGAGATCCGTTCCGCGTCTCAGCCGGATCTCCTCGTGGCCGACCGTACCGTGGGCGGCGAATATGAGAACATCCTGACGCCGGAACAGACGATTCCCGCGAAGCCAATCCGGGTACCCTGGGAATCGTGCCTGACCCTGGGGGACAGTTTTTCATTTCACTATACGGACAATTATAAGAGCGCCGGGACTCTGGTACATATCCTCATCGACATCGTCTCAAAGGGCGGGAACCTGGCGCTGAACATTACCCCCCAGCCCGACGGTGAACTTCCCGCGCGGGGCCTTTTGGAACTGCGGCGGATGGGCCGCTGGCTTTCGGTAAACGGCGAAGGTATCTACGGTACCCGCATTGCCAAAGGTTTTACCGCAAACCGTGAAGTCAAATGTACCCGTAAAGGCAATACAGTTTACGCGTTTAACCTGTACGACGATTTTGCCCGCCTGCCCAGGAACATTCCGGTGGACATAGACCGCACGGTAGTGGATAAAGCCGTATGCAAGGTTACGCTGCTGCGCAACGGCGAGGATGTTCCCTTTACACAGGACAATAAAGGTATCATGTTGAAAACTTCGGAATTGGATCCCTACGGCCCTGAATACGCGGATTGTTACGTTCTGAAATTTGGAGACTAAATGGAACTTCAATATTATGCCGCACAAAAAAAGAGCCGCCCGCAGGCGGCTCGTAAGACTATCGCCTGTGAAGGCCCTTACTTCCTGATGTTGTAGAACGCCTTCTTTCCCGCGTATTCGGCAACACCCTCAAGTTCTTCCTCGATGCGGATAAGCTGGTTGTACTTGCAGATGCGGTCCGTGCGGCTCATTGAACCGGTCTTGATCTGGCCGGTTTCCAGCCCTACCACGAGGTCGGCGATAAAGGTATCCTCAGTCTCGCCGGAGCGGTGGGACACGACGGCGGTGTAGCCCGCCCGTTTGGCCATTTCCACGGCCTCGTAGGTTTCCGTTACGGTGCCGATCTGGTTTACCTTGATGAGGATCGAGTTACAGGCCCCCAAGGTGATACCCTTTTCCAGCCGTTTGGTGTTGGTAACGAAGAAGTCATCCCCGACAACCTGAATTTTGGAGCCGAGCTGTTTGGTCAGGGCCACATAGCCGTCCCAATCGTCCTGGTCCAGCGGGTCTTCAATCGAGAGAATGGGGTATTTCCCCACCCACTTGGTGTAGATGTCGATCATCTCCTGGGCGCTAAAGAGCCTGTCGGGGTTGGATTTCCAGAATTTGTAGCCCTTTTTGCCGCCTTCGCCGTACAGTTCGGAGCTGGCGCAGTCCAGCGCGATACCGATCTGTTCACCGGGCTTGTAACCGGCCTTCTCGATGGCCTTCATGATGTACTCCAGGGCTTCCTCGTTGCCGATGTCCGGGGCAAAGCCGCCTTCATCGCCAACCGCGGTGTTCTTGCCCGCGTCGTGGAGGAGTTTTTTGAGGTTGTGGAACACTTCCGCCGTCCAGCGGACCGCCTCCCTCATCGAATCGGCGCCCACGGGCATGATCATAAACTCCTGGAAGTCGATTTTGTTGTCCGAATGTTTGCCCCCGTTGATGATGTTGGCCATAGGAACGGGAAGCAGGCTGGAATGAAATGTTCCCAGGTGCTTGTAAAGGGGAATGTCCAGGTAGTCCGCCGCGGCCCGCGCGTTGGCCATGGAAACCCCCAAAATGGCATTGGCCCCCAGTTTGGCCTTGTTTTCGGTGCCATCCAGTTCGATCATGGTACGGTCGATATCAACCTGGTCCTGGGAATCCAGTCCTTCCAGTTCCGGCGCGATGATGTTGTTCACATTATCCACCGCCTTAAGAACCCCTTTGCCCAAATAGCGGCTCTTGTCGCCGTCCCGCAGTTCTACCGCCTCGTAATCGCCGGTCGAAGCCCCCGATGGCACCGCCGCCCGCGCCAGGGTACCGTCTTCCAGGCCCACATCCACTTCGATTGTGGGATTCCCCCGCGAATCCAGGATTTCCCTGGCATGTACATACTCGATAATACTCATGCGTTCATTTGCCTCCTCAGCGTTATTTCATTTTCCGGTATTGGGGGGTACAAGTCAAGGGACAGGCCCCCCGCGGGGCATCGGCGCTAGAACGAGTAGCTCAGCCCGCACTTAACAAAACTATTGGGATGGTAGCGGCCCAGTTGGCCGCTTTCATCGCCGCCGAAAATGCCGCCGGAAAATTCAAGCTGTGTGTCCTGAATCGTCCAGTACACCCCCGGCATGATGAGGAAATCCTCCTCCTCGATGCCCCAGATGCCGGCGGCGCGGACTTCCAGTTCGTCCCGGAGGAATTTTTTTGAAAGAACGGCGGTGATCCGGCTTGAAGTTATGCCGGTTCCGGCTTCGATATCCAAAAGGGCGTTGCCCAATACCTTGTCATCCAGAAGCCGGATGGACTGGTTGCACTGGAGGTTCAGGTTGACGCCCCAGAACAGGTCGCGGTCAAACCCAAGGGACCAGCGCAGGGCGGGGTTGTACACAGTCCCGTCATCACCCCCAAGGTCGCCGGTGATGTCCGCGGCGGCTTCCGCCCTCAGGTTAAAGCCCGCGATAACCTGCGCCCAGTCAACGCCGATCTGGTGGTAGCGGTTGTAATCAAGGGCAATGCTGTCCAGGGTAATCCCGGTACTACCATAACTAACGGCGGAAACAGCGGCGGCCTGGTGCATGCGCCCGTAAAAGTACTGCAGCCCGATATCCGCCGGTCCCACAGTGGTGGTAAACCGCGTGCCCGCCTGGGCATAGGCCAGCTTGTTAAATTCCGGCATGGTAATTTTGAAAGACGGCGAAAGCGGGAACGGATACGGGGACGCCCAGCGCCCTGTTTCGGCGAAACGGTGGGGCGAGAACCAGGGCAACAGCACCGTTTCTATTTTTGTGAAGGAACCGGCGCGGTACGAAAGGTGAATCATGGGCTGGGCGATCTTGTTTTCCATGTAGTCGGTCATGTTGGTCAGGCTGGCGTAGTTAAAGGGGTTTACAACGTCCAGCGGCCCCAGGCTGTCCGCCCTGCCCCAGGTAAGTTTGCGCAGCCCGGCTTCAAGTTCAACATCGTCAAAGTAGACCTGAAGGTAGGCTTCGTCCGGGGTAACAATGCCCCAGGGATGATCGTTATCGGGCGCGTTGATCTTCAGGTTGATCAGCGCCTTGACGTTGGCCCCTGCGGCCTCGAAGCTAAGCCTGCCCCGAAAATTACCGTCCAGGGCCGTGTCCGCCGGGTCGTCGAATTCCTTCACGAAGCCTATTATTTCCATGACGGCCTTACCGGACATGGACAGGGCAAGCGGGGAACCCAAGCCGCCCGCGTCGCCGCCCGATCCGGTAAAATCGCCAAGATCGCCAAAGCCGAAATCCTGGGCCCCCGCCGTCATCCCCGGCATCCATGCCATTAGCAGCACTATCAACAGCAGTACAAGCGGATAAAAAGAAAAACGCCGTGTCATCTTAGCCTCCCGGTCTCAAGGTAGGCCGTGGTAAATACGTCATCGGGGATGGGATCATCGTACTTGATGATGTCCGTGTAGATTGTGGTGGAGGTTCCTGCGCCGACGGTCCGCACGGTGGTTTGGGTGGGGGTAAGGTGTCCCTGTACATCCTTGAGCGCGCCGCTTTCCATCACCTTCATGAGCGCGCCCCGCCGGTCGTACATCTCGACCTGGTAGATGACGCTGTTCGCCTTGTCTATCCAGGAAATCATTTTGGAATACTGGAAATCCCTGTCGTTGGCAACGGACTGGATCACGTAGCAGGCGGTCCCGTTCAGGTTTTCTTCGCGGAGCAGGGTGTGGGTATCGCTTCCAACATCCCGGCTCATGGAAGTCATATCGTCATAGGAAAAATCCGTTCCCATAAAATTACTCCCGCTTTCGGACGCGGCAATGCGCCGTACTTTCCCCAGGCTTGGCAGGAAGATCCATCGGTCGGAATTTCCCGTCGACCGGTCGATGGTGAGGAACCGTGTGCCCCTGACCGACGCGGGACTCTGGAACACGATCATCATGCGCTCGTTTCCCTGCGCGTCGTCCTTGGAATACTGATCGATAACGCGCTCCGTAGTGGAACCGTTGGCCGCGGTAATGACCATGCGGGAACGGGTTGAAAGCGTAACCGTCTGGATGCGGTTACGGGCGGCGCGGACGATAGATTCGGCGTCCTGGGCCGGCAGGGTCATGCCCACAAACAACGCGGTAACGATAAAAATAGTCTGCTTCATGCTGCTGCTCCTTAAAAATGATTTGAACCTGAACCGGTTCCGTAGATAAATTTTGGTTTTACAAGCAGTAACAGCGCGGGGATGACGGTTAAACTCAGCAGCGCGGTTATCAGCATGGCGACGGCCACGAGGATTCCAACATCGGATATAATGCTGAAACTGGACAGGGCAAGGACGGCAAAGCCCGCGCCTACGGAAACCGCGTTGATGATAATTGCCCTGCCGGAACCCCGGAAGGCGCGGCGGAGAAAGGCGTCGGGGGCCTCGCCGTCTTTGCGTCCAAGGTACTCGTGTTTGAAACTGTCCATAAAGTGAATCGTATAGTCGATGCCAATGCCCACGATAAGGCTGGCGATGATGGCGGTTCCGATGTTGAGTTTGATGCCCGCGAAGCCCATGACCGCGAAATTGCAGAGAATGGCGATGACAATCGGTACGCTGCCGATAAGGCCCGCGACAAGGGAACGGTTTGAAAGGGCAATGATGATGAACACCATAACTACGGAAAAGGCAATGGTGATAAGCTGGGCCTGCGTTACAAGGTCGGTGATGGTAACTTCCAGCACGGAGCCGCCGCCCTGCAGGAAGCGCACGGTATCGGGAAATACCTGTTCGGCATAGTCGTTTATGGTGTCAAGAACCTGCGCGGTGTCGTTCCGGCCAACGGTACGAAGCTGTACCAGCGATTTGATGGCCGTGGGTTCCACGGGGTCATTTGAGTAGCCCTCGCTGCCCCCGGAAAGCAGGGCCAGATAGTTGGCGATGATCTGTTCCAGTTCCGCGTCGTTTGTTTTGCCGTACTTGGCCGGATCGCGGGGGATCTCGTAGTAGGCCATGCCTTCGTAGTTTGTCTGGCGTTTAAGGTCCCGTATCAGGTCGCGGACTCCCAGGGCCGAATTGGAGGCGGAAGCGGTATCGAGCATCACCAACAGTTCCGCTACGGATACGGGGGCCGCCAGAATCTCCGCGTTTCCGCTCTCCTCCGCCGCGGCATCCGCTGTGGCGCCTGCCAAGGTTTCCCACGCCGTGTTGTCGAAGCCGGCATCATCCGTTTCAAACCCGAAGCCAAAGCCGAAATCGTCTTCCCCATTGTCCGGTCCGCCGTACGACAGCGCGGGGCGAATCCCGTTGGGGCTTTCATCGGCGTTAAACACCTGGTTGATGCGCTTTATCATATCCGTAAACCCCGCGACCTTGCCGACCAGGGGGTTGCGTTCCATGAGGGTGGTCGAAAGATCGTCCATCGCGCCAAGCACCCTGGGGTCAAGCAGGGCCTCCGTCGTATCCGCCTGGAGGACAAGCACCATGTCCTTGGAGCCGCCGAAACGCTCGCGTATGAAGCGGTCGGACCTGGCAATGTCCGACTCGTCGTTGAAGTACTCAACAACAACGTTGTCGATGATAAGTTTTGAACTTCCGTAACCGGCAAGGCAGGTGAGCAGCGCGGCAAGTACCAGTACCAGGCCTTTCCGCCGCGTGATGGAAAAAAAGCCCCGGCCCGCGTCCGGCCTGTCCGCCAGCGGCCTGTCCGCCAGCGGACCTGGGGATGCCGGTTCCCCGCGCCGGTTCTTTTCCCACCGCACGGGGCCGCGGATAAGGCAGCACGCGGGGATAAACGTTACCGCCACGACAAAGGCAAAGATCACGCCCAGCGTGGAGATAATGCCGAACTCCCGCATGGGAACAATCGGCGTAAAACAAAACGACACAAAGCCGACAAGGGTGGTAAGGGCGGCCAGAAAGACGGGCTTAATGATCCTGCGCATAAGGGTGAATATCAACCGGCGGTGTTCATCGCGTGAAAGCGTTCTGTTCCGGGTTTCCTCAAAGTAGTGGGTTACGACATGGATGCCGTAGGCGCTTCCCACGGCCACCAGGATGACCGGCATAACCATAGCCAGCAGCGACAGCTTTATTCCCATGAACGGCGTAAGGCCCACGGACCAGATAACGGCGATAAGTACCGTCAGGGTAGGAAGAAGAACGCCGGACACACGGCGGAACGAAAAAAACAGCACCCCCAGCAGCACCACAATCACCAGGGGAACAAGAAAAATAACGTCGGTGAACATCGATTCGGTGATGGTGGCGCTCATTACCGGCTGCCCGGTTACATACACGGTAGCAAGCCCGTCAAACATCTCATGGGCCGTCTCCCGGATTTTGCGCAGGGTCGCGATAACTTCAGGCTTCCCGGCATCGGCCTGGCTTACATCAATGGAGACGAGTATCTGTGTGGCCGAAAAATCGTCCGACACAAGGGAGCCCTCGTAGAGATCCCAAGAGGCGATACGCCGCTTGAGGCGGGCAATTTCTTCCCCGGTCCCGGTAAAGTCCTCATCGACAAGATCGGTAACAACGATGGCGTCCCCTTCGGCGGTGATGTAATCGGTTGTCATGATGGAACTTATATCGCCAACAACGTCGAACTCCGCTATCCGCTTCACAAACGTATCGATCCGGGTAAGAAACCGCGGTTCAAAAACCGAACCCAGGGGCCGTTCCAGGCCCACAAGGATGGAAACGGAACTGCCAAATGTTTCCTCGATGTAGTCTGACACAAGGCGCGCTTCTAGTTTGTCCGGCAAAAAACGAAAATTGTTGTTGTCCAGTTCCACTCTGGGCAGTTGGAACACGAAAAACAGGGTAATAATAGTTATTACTCCCGCAATCAACCTGGGATGCCTAAAGAATCTTTCCATCTGTTTCCCCTGGGGTTCTGTCCAAAAGGTGGCCGCTTGATGTTTCGTCCGGCTCTGTCTACAATAACACAACACCATAATCAGAAGGCAACATACAGTTGTTTTAAATGTGTGGCAATTCCAACACAATACCGCCAAGGTGTCGGTTTGGCGATGTTATTGTCTGGATTGTTGTCTACGGGGCACCGGACAAGGAGTACGCATGGATACGAAACCAAGCCGGAAGGTACGCTACACCAAAAAGGCGCTAAGGGAAAGCCTTATTGAACTGATGCAGACGCGGCCAATTTCGGCCATATCGATCAAGGAACTATGCGCCCTGGCGGACATAAACCGGTCAACCTTTTACACCCACTACCGGAGCCCCTACGAGATTCTGCGGGAGATAGAGGACGCCACCCTTGAAACCCTGGGGCAGATGCAAAGCAGGAACGTATTCCTGACCGGCAAAAACGCGCTGGTTCAACTGATGGAGGAGGCCCTTCAGTTCATCATCGACAACAAAAACTGGATTCAGGTTCTGCTGGGCGAACAGGGGGACATCCAGTTCCAGCGGAAACTCTTTAGTTTTATCCGGCAGCACGAAATTGTGAAATTCACGAACAACGAGCAGAGCGACGAGCTTACCAGGGAGTACTACCTTATCTACGCCCTGAACGGCAGCATTGCCCTTATCCAGCACTGGATGAAAAACGGCATGGATACCCCCAAGGAAAAGGTGGCCGGCATGCTGGTCAACCTGAACCGGCAAGAGTGAGGGGGTGGGGGCACAGGGCAACGTCATTTAAAAACATCCTCAAGCCAAGATGTGATATAATAGGATACCCAAGGGAGGGGAGCCATGGAAATCACAAAGGAAGAAGCGGGTTGGCTGAAGGAATGTCTGAG
>JAIRND010000067.1 GCA_031258225.1 Treponema sp.
GGTTACTTTGTGGACGCACTTTGCATTTGCTCCCGTTTTGTACCAAAACGGTGCGCAAAATGCCTGTTTTAAGGTAGTCTGTCCATAATGTGTCTACATTATGGACAGACTCTAATTACCACTTGTGTGAGGCTGTTCCCCAAAGCGCCGGCATATTGAAACAACCCCATGAAGGTAAATTTACCGTAAACGGTCGTATTACACAAGGCTAAGTCCGGAGATCCCTCTTCATGGCGTTCCGTTCCATCCGCCGCCTGTACCGGTCAACCCTGAACACCGTGTACTGCCCCTGTTTGAGGTGCGCGTTGTACAGGTTCCCCCCGCTCGTGATAATCGACACAATGTGTCCGGCCTTTTGGAGGGACGTGATATACCCGTCCTCGTAGAAATCCCCTACTTTGAGTGTCTGTATGTCCCGCTTGGGCACCTCTTTTCTCAACAGCACGGTCCGCGCCTCCCTTTGACATGACCCGCGGGTCAAATGCCGGATCAGTGTTCCCTGTCCTGGGGAATGACCACGCCCCAGGAAATAAACTCCGCCTCGTACTCCACGATGTTGAGCGCGATGGCCTCGTCAAGGGTTTTGGTTTCAGTGTAGTACTTTTCCCCGGCGTGGAGGGCGGCCAGGTCCACGGCGTTGGCCATTTGCACGGTATCCTTGTCGAGGATCCGGTAGTAGATGCCGAAGAAGGGGCGCTGTCCCTCCTTGATGTCGTCGTCCCACTGGGGGGCGCAGCCCTTGAGGTATTCAATGATGATGGCCCCCCGGTTCTTGTCGCCGTTAAAGATGTTGATCGCCCTGACAATACCCAGGTAGGCGAAGCCCCAACTGGCGTTCCCGCCCGCGCCGGTATCCGTCTGCCCGTAAACCGTGTCGTCGTAGAGTACAAAGTAGTCGCCAGGAACGGGGCCGGCGCCTCCCGCCGGATACATGGTATAGGTATAGGGGAATGCCATCTGGGGGAACAGGGTGAGCTTCCCCTTCTCCTCTACCATCGTCCAAAAGTTCTCCCAGGTACCGATACGGTAGCCGTCGAGCCGCCCGATGCCGGCGTAGTGGGAGTACCACACGCCGGACAGGGAGGACATAAGAGACTCAAACCCCGGATCGCCGGGCCGAAGTGTGGCCGTCTGGTCCGCGCCGCCAAGCTGACCGTAGGAGAACAGGTCGCAGGAGACCGGCACACAGACAAGGGCCAGCCCCCCGAGGAGCCAGGCAAGCCGCCGGCCCCTCCTTTCTATATCCCTCATTCGTTCACTATAAACGTCCACCGCAGAATGGGATAGCCGTCATCGCCCATCTCCCAGACCGTGTCAAAGTCCCAGCCCAGGGCCTCATAGACGGAGCGGGGCGGTTTCTCATCACAGTCCGCGCCGTCGTTGGTGTTGGGGCCGGGATTGGCGCCGGACCACGGGGTTCCGTTAACGGTAATCGCCATGCCGGAATACGCCCGGTTATCCGCGATTGTGCCGCCGCCGTTTCCAATGACTCGGTACACAAGATCAAAGCCATTGGGCGCGTCTATCGAGGGGTTAAGGGCGACGCAGTTCCGTACCGTGCCGGCCGCCTTGCCGTCCGATACCGCGTTGTACCCGGCAATGCCGCCGGTGTAATCATAACCTCCTTCGCCTATGACCGTACCGGTAACATAACACTGGGACACCAGGGCGCCGTAGTAATTGTACCCGACAATACCCCCCGCGTAGGGCCAGCCGCCGCTGGTGGTGGAAGCGGTAACGTTTCCCGTGGCGTAAGAGCGGGCTATCCGGGTGGGGCCGGTGGCCGGATTGCCGTCACCGTCGCCCACGATGGTACCGGCTATGCCCCCCGCAAAAGCCCAGTAACCGCCTTCACACCGGGCGCTTATATTCCCGGTGGATGAGCAGTCTTCGATCTTCCCGCTGTAGTAGGTCTTGAAGCTGTAACCGGAGCCTCCGGCGATACCGCCCACAAACACGTTGGACTGCGCCCCCGATGTACGGCCCGTAACGTTCCCGGTGTTGTGGCAGTTCACAATCGAGGAGCCGATGGACACGGCGGTTCCGAATGGGGCATCGGGATCGATGACCGTATCCTGCTCGAATATACCGGCCAGGCCGCCCACGTAGTTGTAGGAGCCGTTTCCCGCCGTACCGTAGGCGTCGATGTCCGCGCTTACCCGGCTGTTCCGCAGTTCGGCCCCGTAGAGGCCCCCGGCGACGCCGCCTGAGTAAATGCCGGCGCCCCTGCCCGTCGCGGTGTTCGCGAAGCGGAGACTCCCCGCCACACTGATGTTGTCCAGTTCCGTATACGCGCCCGCGTAACCGGTAAGCGCGCCCACGTAGTAGACCCCGGTCCGGCTTATGGTTTCCGCGATCTCCGTGGTAACGCTAAGGTCTTTTACCAGCGCCTTCGAATCGGCGCTCCCCCGGATAGAGCCGAACACGCCAAGGCAGGTTTTTTTATCAAGAAAAACGCTTTCGGCAAAACCCCTTATCGTGATCGTGTGATGGTTGCCGTCAAACTGTCCGGAAAACACCCCGCCGATGGGGACCCAGTGTTCCAGTACCAGATCCGTTTCCAGCCTGTACTCCCCGGCCAGCGAGAAATCCGGGTCCACGCCGATCTTTGCCAGATCGCCGTGTGATGTAATCACTATCAGACGTTTTTCAAGGCGGGTAACCGTAACCGTGTAGGTTTTTTCCGTGCCGTCCTGGGCGGTTACCGTAATGGCGATGGGCGGGTTTAAGCCCACGTCCAGATTCCGCTTTTTACCGTTCTGCCCGCCCACGACGGCGTACCGGCTGTTGGCCGCGCCGGTTACGGTGATGGCCTTGACGCTGTTACCTACCTCGGCGCTGTAGACGGTCCGCGCGGGATCAAATGCCGGGGACAGACTTCCGGCGCTCAGGGTAAGTTCCCTGAGCGCCGCGTCTGAATCCGGGGCAGGGTTGTTGACGGTTCCACCCGGCTGCTCACAGCCGGTGAAAGCCAGAAATATCGTGAACAGAACCGCCGCGGCCGCCATCGCGGCCTGATACAACGATCAAGAAAAAACCCGCCAACAAAAGTAAACGCCACCCGACTGAAGCCACGGGGGCTGGCTGTGGGGCCCGCGGCAGGGCATCGGCGAATTTGCCGATAACAGGACTGGATAGTATCTTTATGGTATGACAGGGGGAGTGTATTAATGGCAGGGGGTTCCCAAAATCGCCAAACGGTAATTGCCGGCGGGTCCCACGACGGGAATATGGCCGTCGGTTTTACCGAAAAAGACATGGAGGCCTGGGCGGATTTTCTTCCCCCGGTCCGCAACGGCGCCCCCATTACCGTCCGCTTTGTCAACATGGTGCTGGACAAACTGAACATCGTCCACGGGCTGCGCTGGGACGCGATTCGGGAGGCCCTGCGGGCCTGCAACAGCGGCCGCCGCCCGGTCTCCGACGTGCTTATCGCCAAAGGGGAAGAACCCACCGATGAAATTGCCCCCTTCTTTTCGATTAACCCCAAGGTCTACAGCCATCCAAAAATTCCGGAGGGCAATGCCCGCGTGGATTACCGTACCTACACCCCCTTTGTCATCGTCAAGAAGGATCAGGCGCTGGCCAGGCTGCGGCCCCGCAGGGAGGGAAAAACCGGGATGAACATCCACGGCGAGGGCCTGCCCTTCCAGACCGTCCAGCCCGCAGGGGTCCGGGGAGGAGAGAACACCCGGACGGAGGGGGGCCTCATCCTGGCGGACATAAACGGCCAGATGCTGGAAAAAGGCGGTATTCTGGATGTCAAGGACACCCTTACCATCAAGGGGCCCGTGGGCTACGCGACGGGGAACATCATCTTTCCCGGCGATGTTTTCATCACGGGACCCGTGTCGGACGGGTTCAAGATATACTCCGGGGGCTCGATAACCATCAAACAGACCTTTGACGTTACCGACGCGATAGCCAAAGGGGATCTGAATGTCAGCGGGGGCATTATCGGCAGGGGGCGCGGCCTGTTGAAAATCGGCGGCGCCCTTAAAACCAAATTCATCGAAAACTGCCGGGCGGCGGTCAGGAAAACCTGCGTGGTCGATTCGGCCATCATCAACTCCCAGGTCTGGACTCTGGAAAACATCGACATGGGGGACCGGGGACTCATCCTGGGGGCGGAGATCTACGCCCTCAAAGGCATCAGGGCCGGACGCATAGGCAAAAAGGAAGGGAAGGCCGCCATGATCCACTGCGGGATGGACTTTACCATCGAGCAGGAGAAAGAGAAAAACAACAGCCTCGTCAAAAGCCTGGGTATCCGGGCCATGCGGCTGCGGGAACTCATCGCGGCCGAACAGGACCTTGAAAAGCGCGCCAACATGATGGAGGAGTTTGAGCGGATGCTGGATGAACAGCAGAAAGCGGCGGAGCGGCTGAAAGAACTGCTGGCGAAGACCGTGCGCGACGAAAGCGCCACGGTGGAGATAAGCGGCGAAATCCAGCCCGGTACCTTCATTGAACTATGCCGTATCGGTTTCCCGGTTTCCGAGCCCCTGCGCCGGGTCCGCGTCAAACTGGAACGGGGCATGGTGATTACCGAGCCGCTGGGCTGAGCCTGCCGCGCCTTGACGCTTCTCCGTGTCTCTGATATGGTGGTTAGGCTCGTATACGCGGCTATGCCCTTGTAGCTCAGTTGGCAGAGCATATCCATGGTAAGGATAAGGTCAACAGTTCGATTCTGTTCGAGGGCTGTCGATGACGGAAAAGCGCGGCTTTTTCAGGGTGAAAGTCCCATGAACGGGGTAGATACCCCCGGATTTAGACCGGAAGAGGTTAACTATGGCGGCTAAGAAACAGGTTGTGGAGTTGGTGGCGCTTCAGTGCAGCGTCTGCAAGCGGCGGAACTATACCACCGCGAAAAACCGGCGGAATACCCAGGAGAAACTGGAGTTGAGCAAGTACTGTCCCTTTGACCGGAAGCACACTCCGCACAAAGAGACCAAGATAAAATAGGGTTTTCCCCCCAAAAAACGCCGTTTCGCGGGGGTAACAGAGGCGTATAGCTCAGTTGGTAGAGCGGCGGTCTCCAAAACCGCAGGTCGAGGGTTCGAGGCCTTCTGCGCCTGGAAGGAATTTAGAAACTCCCGGATTTTATGCCCGGAGATCAGGGTGAAAAAGGGGGTTAATGCCTCGAAGGGTTATTGCGACCCTGCCGGGCCAAGCAAGGCGTAGGGACGGCAGGGGAAAGCGCCAGGGATGGCGCTTAAGCAATAACCCCGGCCCGGAAGGAGCCGGCAGGAGGCCGGCGACTGGAGGGCGAGGCCTTCTGCGCCTGGAAGGAATTTAGAAAGGCCGGGTTGTATGCCCGGAGAGTGGTGTGAAGTCAATGTGCCGAGGGTGGTATGAAGAAACTGGTTCAGTTTGTTAAAGAATCCTACGCGGAACTGAGGAAGGTCGTATGGCCGGGCCGGGATGATGTTGTCAGTTCCATCAAAGTCGTTATCATCTCGACCATCATCATCGCCCTTGCCCTGGGCCTGGTGGACGCGCTGCTTCTCGTCGGCATCAGGGCGATATTCTAGCAGCCTGTTGCACTTGTAGGTTTTCATGGTTTTTTCGTTGAAAAAAGCCATGAAAACCACGATTATTGGGCTGCTTACGCAGTTTGCGGGGTAAAAAATCGCCCTGCAGGCGATTTTTGGAGGTTTTATGCGCGAAGCGCGACAAACTGCTAGGAGCCTGTGGGACTTGTGGATTTTTGCGGCCTTTGACCGCAAAAATCTCCGATTTTCGGGCTCCTTTGGGAGTCTGTAGGGTAGAAAATGCACAAAATTGTGCATTTTCTTTATT
>JAIRND010000076.1 GCA_031258225.1 Treponema sp.
TTGTACAGCCGGCCAGAACCAGAACCATCAACACCCCAACCATCGGGGCGGAAACCACGCCGTTTAACCGCGCAATCCGAACAATCGTTTTCACGGTTATACAGTTTGTTACATCCCCCGCGTATGGTCAATCGCCCAGGATAAACGCATAGGAATTTTATGGGCTATCGCTTCAATTCCTGTGTGTTTATCCGTACGTCACATGTGTATATTATTTCATACAGGCAAGTGGATACGGGCGGCGGCGTGTCCGCGGCTAAAAGATCAGACCCAGGGAAAAAACGCCAAAGACAGCCGGGCCGGGGGTTCGGTTCCACAGTCCCCCCGCCAGGCCAAAAACGAGGTTCGACGGGGGCGGGTTCAGCGTTACCCCGGCGGAACTGAACAGATCGAGCGGGGGGCCGCCCTTTACGGCCCGGCTAATATCCAGTTCACCGCGCAGCGAGATTTCCGCGCTTACCATGCCCCGCCGGTACAATGACCCCAGAGACAGGAGCGGCCGGGGTTCGGGCCGTTCCCAGGCGGACCAGAAAACACCCGGGGCCAGCAGCAGGGACAGTCCGCCGGCAACGTCGAAGGACATGGGGACGATAAGGCTTGCCCCCTCCCGCTGGGGGCTTTTTTTCATGTCCTGGGCCCAGGAAAAAGCGCCAAGCAGGGCGATGCCGGCCTTCTCCCCGGATCCCGTGAAGGGCCGCTTTAGGGAAAGGGAGAAGCCCCAGGGGCTCGTGTTATCCCCGGCGAAAAACAGGTCCACGGCGCCGGCCAGTTCCAGGTTTTTAAGAGGGGAATACCGGAAGGCCAGTTCAACGGGGATACCGCCAGGGGCCGCGGCGTCTCTATCCATTGGTGTCTGCCCGAACAGGAGGGAAAATTCGGTCTGGAAGGCTCCGGGGGGAAGCAGGGCCGGAGAGGGGGTGTAAAAAAGCCCCGGCATGGCGGCAAACAGCGTAAGGGGGTAGATGACAAGGGAAGAATCGATAAGCACCTGCCGGGAGAACCGCTGTGGGGCCTCCGGCTTCCCGGCCGGGCCGGTGGAAGGATAGGCCTCAACCTGTAATGTGTAGGGGCCGTCCTCCTGAATCTCCCCCTCCTGGTTCCGGCCATCCCAAACGGCCTCCTGGGACCAGGTGGTAAACGGGGTAAGTTCCCGGCTGTAGATCAGCCGCCCCTCCCGGTCCAGTACCGAAAAAAGACCCCGCCCGGGGGCGCTTACCTCGAAGGAAAGGCCGGTACTCCCCAGGGTTCCGGTGTTTGCCGGGTTAAAGGCGGCGCGGCTAAGGCGGCCCGGGGAAAGATGAAAGGCCGCGGGGGGAAGGTCCAGGGTAACAGTCAGGGTTTTTCCGCTTTCCACCGTCAACGTTGTCCGGGCTTCCCGCCGGCCAAAGGCCCGGACCCGTATCCGCCTTAGACCGATGGGGACATAGAGATCGTAGACCCACTGGGAGGCTGAAACGGGAACGACGGCGGCAAGACGGGAACCGGCAGACACAAGGTACACCTGGCCGCCCGGAATCCGCGGGGGAATGCCGGGGGCCGGGAAGCGCCCGGCATTCCCGAACCGGATCCCCTCAAGGGCGCGGTCTTCCAGAGGGGCCGAACCGTCAATGAACAGGTCCGGCCGCCGCGCCGGGACGGAAAAGGCGCTTTCCGCTTCCGCGCGGACGGTGAGCAGGATCCTCCCGGCAAGGGCCCACAGTTCAAGGTCCAGTTCCAGACGGCCTTCACCGGAAACATGTACCCGCAGTTCCCGTTCCTCGTAGCCGCTCTTGCTTACCCGGATCGAATAACAGGCGCTCCGCAGATCCGGCAGTTCCAGGGGTGTCTGCCCGCGTTCAATACCGTCAATGTACACCCTGGCCCCGGCGGGTTTGGTCCTTACCAGGAGCCCCCGGCCTTTTACCGTCTCTACCCGGTCGCCATTTATGGGAAAGGAAGTCTGGGCCGCCAACAGGGGAGCGCACAACAGCAGGACCCCAAGGATAAGAACCATTACCCTCCAATCATAGAGGACGGCAGTGGAAAGGCAAGGGGGCTTATCCGTCCGTCCTGGCGGTAGCTGTACCATGATCTGCTGGTGAAGATCATGTGGTCCAAAAAGTTGAGCCCCAGCAGGTCGGCGGCGGCCATAAGGCGGGTGGTGATCTCGTCATCTTCGGGGGAAGGCTTAAGATGCCCGGAGGGGTGATTGTGGGCCACGATCACCGCGGCGGCCCGGTCCATGATCGGGTCCGCAAAGACCTCCCGCGGATGTACGATGGTACGGTTCACCAGGCCGATGCTGACGATCCGCAGGGCCAGGACTTCATGCGCGCCGTTCAGGGAAAGGCAGAGGAACCGTTCCTGTTTGCGGTCCGCGTGGTGCCGCAGGATCGCGTAAATGTCCTGGGGCCGCCGGATACGGGTTCCGGCAGCCCCCCAGCGGCGGCGTCCAAATTCCAGCATGGCCGCCACGGCGCAGGCCTTGCCCGTCCCCATGCCGCCAAGGGCCGAAAGCTCCTGGGTAGAGGGGATCCCCTTGTGGCGGTCAAGGAGTTCCAGCAGTTCCCCCGCCAGGGCCACGACGTTTTTCCCCCGTATACCCGTGTTAAGCAGAATCGCCAGAAGTTCGCGATCCGAAAGCGAAGCGGGACCGCCCCGGAGCAGCCGTTCCCTGGGACGGTTATCTGTATCGAAGTACTGATCCGATGCGTAGCCGGAACCAACGCGGTCAGGTCCGGTATAGTCCGGATAGATGATCTCTTTCATAAAAATCTCCCTGTATATATAGAGGGGCGGCCGTGCATGGCGCTTTGGTTTTCACGAAAAAAATTGCCGATAATTGAAAAATATGACACCGACACCACCGCCCATACGGACCCTGCTTACCGGCGCCCTGATCGGGGCCCTGGCCTTCCTCTCCTCCTGTATGAGCTACCGGCGGGCCATTGAACCGGAACGGCCAATTCCCGCGCCGCCGTTTGAGGCGGCGCCGGAGACCGCCCCGTCCCCGGAACGGCCGGAAGTTCCCGAAGCCCCCGTTCTCCCGGAGTTCCCGGCCGCGCCGGAACGTCCTGAACAGCCCATCCCGGAAGTCCCCCTCCACATTCTGGGAGCGGGACAGGTGGCACCGGAGATCCTGTCCGGCTTCCTCCTCTCCGTGAACAACGGCGCGGGGGATGATTTTAGCGCGGAACTGGCCCGGTTTTATGCCGAGGAAGCGGAGATTGAGGGCGTGAACCACGATGTGGCCTTTGCCCAGATGTGCCTGGAAACAGGCTTCCTGCGCTACGGGAACCTGGTAACCGCGGATATGAACAACTTCTGCGGCCTGGGGGCCATTGGCCTTGAACAGCGGGGGGAACGCTTTACCGAACCCCGCATCGGGGTCCGGGCGCATATCCAGCACCTTAAGGCCTACGCCACGGAAGAACCCCCGCGGCAGGAACTGGTGGATCCGCGCTACCGCTGGGTCCGCTACGGGTCCGCCCCCACCATTTACGGCCTGGCGGGAACCTGGGCAACGGACACGGAGTACGCGGAGAAGATCAAAAGCATCCTGGAACGGCTCTACCGCTTTGCCTACACTACGCCACCCGCCGCCACGCCGCCCACTGACGAGAGCCCGGAACCGGAAACCGCTGGTCTGACACTACACCGTGTCCCGCTTGATCTTCTTCGTGGTGGTCATTTCCATCGGTTCATCCAGGATAACCACCCGCTCGATCTTCTGGTAGGCGAGCAGCCGCTGGTTTACCTCCGCGATGATCTTCTCGACACGGGCCTTGACGGCTTCCTTGTCCGCCGCGGCGCCGGAGGGATCCTTGAAGGCCTCATCGTTGGGGTAGACCAGGGCCTCAATGCCCTCGATCTTCATCTTTTTGTCCCGCGCGAAACCCCGCACCAGAATTTGGTCAATCTCGTCAAAGAGCTGGAATTCGTTCTCGATCTCTTCGGGGTAGACGTTCTTCCCCCCCTCGGTAACGATCAGGTTCTTTGCCCGGCCGGTAAGGTACAGGTAGTTTTCATCGTCCAGGTAGCCCAGGTCCCCGGTTTTAAGGTAGCCGTCCCCGGTAAAGGCCGCGGCGGTTTCTTCGGGCATTTCGTAGTAACCCCTCATGACCATAGGACCCTTGACAATGACCTCCCCAATGCCCCGCTCGTCGGGGGCAAGTATCTTCATGTCCGCCTGGGGGATTACCTTTCCTACGCTGGTTTCCTTGTAATGGGTAATGGGGTTCAGGTTGATGATGGGGCTGGTTTCCGTAAGCCCGTACCCCTGCACAAAGTCGATGCCCAGTTGGTTGTACTTTCTGAACACGCTGGGGGCCAGGGGGCCGCCGCCGCAGATACAGACCCGCAGGGTTGAAAGGGAAGCCTGTTCCAGCACGGAATGGAAGATCTTCTTGCCGGGGTTTACCTTGAAGACCTTCTTGATAAAGCCGGACAGACCCATAAGGGCGCAGATAAGCCCGTAAACAACGGGTCCCTTGGCCCGGATACCCCGGAGTATCCCCGCTATAAGTTTGTTGAAGAGCATGGGAACCCCCAACAGCATCGTGATCTTCCCCAGTTTTAGCTCTTTAAGGATGATCGGCGTAACCATCTTCTTTCCAAAAACCACCTCCGCGCCTGTGGAGATGGTTTCGATAAAGACCGCCAGCATGGTGTAGGCGTGGTGCAGGGGCAGCAGGGCGTAAAACACATCGGTGTGGTACACCGGGAAAGGGGTTCCCTGGGCCAGGTAACAGTCGGAAACAAGGTTCCTGTGGGTCAGCATGACCCCCTTGGGGATCCCCATCGTACCGGAGGTGAACAGAATCGCCGCCAGGTCCTCCTCCCCGGACCGCTCAATCTCCGCCTGGGGCCCGTCCAGATCGTACACATAGGTTCCAATACCCTTTTTCAGGGAGAAAATTTCCGCCGGAACCCCAAGGGTCTTGTAATAACCGTATTTTTCCTCGTCCACAAAGAGGACCTTCGCCCCGGAGGTCTTTATCAGCAGGTCCGCCTCTTCGTTTTTTAACTGATAATCAATGGGAACCACCGTGGCCCCCGCGAACAGGGTACCCAGGTAGGCAATCGCCCATTCGGGGGAATTTTTCCCCGTTACCGCCACCCTGTCTTCCCGGCGGATACCCCCGGCATGGAGCCGGCGGGCCACCGCCTCGATGAGTTTAAGGGATTCGTTATAGGTAAGGCTGATCCTATCGGGTTCGTAAACCGTAAAACAGGGCCGTTCCCCAAAGCGGGAAACGATGATCCGGTACATCTCCGGCAGGGTAGGCCACTGACCCTTGAAGTCCTTCCCGCGGTACGCGTCCAAAAAAGCCCAGGGTATAAATTCACTGCTCATAGGTATCCTCCACACAACAATCCTTAGAGTTATGACCCGCCGCCGGGAAAAAAGTTGCGGTTTTGACACACGCCTTGCCCTTCTTTACTGCTTGATCCGGCGGAGGCGGTAGAGGGTTACGTTCAGGGCGTATCAAACTGAACGACTCACAGTTTGAATGATGACTGCGTACTAGGAGTTTGTCGCGCTTCGCGCGTGAAACCCAAAAAATCGCCGAATAGGTACCACCTATGAGGCGATTTTACCTTGCAAACTCCGTAAGCAGCCCATTTATCGTGGTTTTTGCGACACAACGTGGAGCAAAAACCTACAAGTACAACAGGCTGCTATGGATGGCTCCCAGGCCAGCGTTTCACGTGAAACTATTCGGAAAATACCAGGACGCTTGTTGTTCCGCCCTCGTCTTTGCTGTAAAGTTCCAGCTTGCCGTCCTTTAGGTCCCAGCGATAAACCCCTTCCAGGTACTTGAAGTACTCGTTCTCTTTGAGCCCTGCCGGTTCTGTAAGGGGAGCCATAAGGGTTGCCGCTATCATGTCGAAACTGATGCCCTGGTTCCCGGTTAATTCAAAAGGACCACGGTAGTTGTTTGGGGCAGCCCTGCCGTAAATTGTCGCATCCTGGAATTGCAGCGTGTAGAAATTTGGGAATTCGGTACCCAGCGCCTCCCGGCTAAAGCCCGTACTTAGGGTTTCAACCGTTACCTCGATAAGTTTCCACTCCTTTCCACGCACCAGGTCGAAACTAGGCGGAAGCGGATCGTCCGCTTTTTGCTGGCTTGTACAGGCACAGATCGCCAGGATCATGGCCCAGGCCGGCAAGAATTTTTTTACTGGTTTCACTCTATCTCCTCTCCCACAGGCTCCGCGTTAACCTTTGATCGCCCTGTTCAGGTCCGCTACCGCGTCGATACGTTCCCAGGGGAATTCGTCCCGGCCAAAATGACCGTAGGAGGCGGTTTTTCGGTAAATGGGCCGCCGAAGGTCCAGCGCCGTAATGATCCCCGCGGGGGTAAGATCGAATATGTCCTTAACCGCCTGTTCGATCTGCTGTTCGGGTACGGCCGCGGTGCCGTAGGTATCTACCATCACCGATACGGGGAAGGGAACCCCAATGGCGTAGGCCAGTTCTACCTCGCATCGTTCGGCAAGTTTGGCGGCTACCACGTTTTTGGCAACGTGGCGGGCGGCATACGCGGCGGAACGGTCTACTTTGGTGGGATCCTTGCCGGAGAACGCGCCGCCTCCGTGCCGGCCCATGCCGCCGTAGGTATCCACGATAATTTTGCGGCCCGTAAGCCCCGTATCCCCAAAGGGCCCACCCACTACAAAGCGGCCGGTGGGGTTGATGTAGTACTTGGTGTTTTTATCCAGAAGGCCCGTAGGTTCCAGGACAGGCTTTATGATCTGTTCGATGATTCCGGCCTCAATGTCTTTATAGGTAACACCGGGGTCGTGTTGGTGGGAGACTACCACCGCGTCCACACGGACAGGCCGGTGCCCCTCGTACTCCACAGTTACCTGGCTTTTGGCATCGGGCCGCAGCCAGGGAATGATCTTTTTCTTCCGCAGATCCGTGGCCTTGATAAGAATTTGGTGGGCCAGGCTGATGGGAAGCGGCATCAGTTCGGGGGTTTCGTTACAGGCGAACCCAAACATCATGCCCTGGTCCCCCGCGCCCTGCTGGCCCTTGTACTGTTCAAGCCCCGTACCGGAAACCCCCTGGCTAATGTCGGGAGACTGGCTGTGGATCATGTCCAATACCGCCATGGAGTGGCAGTCAAGGCCATAGCTGGGGTCCGTGTAGCCAATATCCTCGGCCACATCCCGGACCACCTGTTGAAAATCCACAAAGGTTTTGGTGGTAATTTCCCCTCCAACAAGAACCAGTGAAGTTGACGCGAAGGTTTCGCAGGCAACGCGGCTTTGAGGATCGTCCTTTATGCAGGCGTCCAATATCGCGTCTGAAACCTGATCACACAGTTTGTCCGGATGACCTTCTCCCACCGATTCGGAGGTGAAGAAGTACGTTCGCTTGTCCATGGCTACTCTCCTTAAATAGTTTGTTGCTGTTACAGCAGGGTATTGTACAACCGTGTTAGCCCAGCATGAAGCCCCGCGCTCTGGCGCCCAGGTTTGAGAGAATAAAAATCGGCTATTTTTTTAAGCAGATTTTTCAGGTTGGTGCGGGCGCCGGGGTCGTTCAGGTTTTCCTGAAGATCGGGAACGACAAGCTTTGTGCCCACCTCAATTTTATCGGGATCGACAATGTTGATGTTGAGCCGGGAAGCCGCGATGATAAGGGGAAAGTAGTACCCGTTATCGCCGGGCCCATAGTAGTGCCGCGCGATGCTTGAAAGGGTATCGCCCTTGACCACCGTGTGCTCCTTTGCCCCGGTTAGTATGATGCCAACTTCGTGCTGCCCGTAGATTTCTTCCAGGGGCACTTCCTCCACGGGTCTTGGATTGGGACCGGACGTGGAACCAGGGGTGGAAACGGGAGTGGGGGCGCTGACGGTTCCCGTACTTTTACAGGAAAGAACAAAGCCGCATATCAAAATGGCCCACAGGGCCGCCACACAAAACAACGTATTTTTCATTTTTTACCTCCAGGTATGGCATCGTTACGATTGCCATATAACACTTCTGCCGGCCCCTTAATCAAAGGACATACCCACGACCTGATCGACGGGCAGGGAAAAGATGATGCCGCCGGCCTTTGTGGTAATACCACAGGCCTGGCTTACTGCCTGCATAATGGGAACCTTTTTTTCCCTGCTGGACAGAACAAGTACGATTTCCTTTTCATCTTGAACGGAAACTCCAAAAAACTTGACCGGGCCGGAGTGGGCAAGTCCCCGCGCGTTAATTACCGTGCCCCCGGCTGCCCCCGCCTCACGGGCAACCGTCATAAATTCATCGCTGTAACCCTGGTTGATTATGGACACAATAAGGTCATTGGTTATTTCGCTTTTCATGGGCGCTCCCTCCCCGGCGGGATTTATTTTCTCATTCTTCAAGGCGCTTTCCTTAAAAACCCGGAGTACCGGGGTGTTGATCCCCGAAAGGAGGATCGAGAAGGCAATCCCCGCCCCCGGGCTGTTACGGCCCACCTTTTGACGAACCTCTTTTAACAGTATAGGCGCCAGAATTTCCTGTTCCAGGCAGATTACCACCGCCTTATCGCTGGCGCCAATGCCAAGCAGATCCAAAATTTCCGAATTCGCGGTTCCCCGGCCCTTCGTGATAAAATGAAACCGGACCTGCTCCTGATCAAAAACCTCCGTCAACAGGTGGATTTTATTCCAGTCGATAATGAAAATCACCAATTTTAGCCGGGTCTGGGACTTGGCGTCCGGGGATTGGGAATCCCCCCGTTCAGAACCCCGCAGCAGGGGAAGTTTAATAAACTTGCCCAAAACAGTATTGGACCATTTGAAGAACCCAGCCTTTTTATCAGCCATTGGATGATACCTCGTCAAACAGCGTAATAGCCGCCACCTCCTCCGGAGCGATGCCGGGCAGTTCCACTTCCTCCGGTTCCGCCAGGGCTTTCATCCTGTGGCTGTACACCAGACCCAGGAGCTGTATGATGATAAGAGGCGTCATGGCGACCATTGCCACAATACCAAAGGCATCGGCCATAAGGTCCCCGCCCATTCCTTCGGTAGCACCCATCGCAAGGGGAAGCAGGAAGGTACTCGTCATGGGACCGGAGCAGACACCCCCTGAGTCGAAGGCGATACCGGTAAATATCTTGGGTACAAAGAAGGTCAGAACCAGGGCGAATACGTAACCGGGAATAAGTATCCACATAAGGGGAATACCGATAAGGATACGGATCATCGTAATTGCCAGCGCGATAGCCATGCCGATAGCCAGCCCCCGGTTCATTACCTTTTGGCTGATGGCGCCGGAAGAAATATCCTCTACCTGTTTGGTCAACACGTGGACCGCCGGTTCGGCGGACACGATAAAGTAGCCGATTACCATGCTTAACGGGACCAGTATCCACTTGAACGGGGCCGCGGCGATTTGGGAACCCAGAAGCTGGCCCACGGGGATAAAGCCCACGTTTACCCCCGTAAGGAACATGACCAGCCCTATGAACGTGTAGACAAATCCAACCCCAATGCGGGCCAACTGGTGTTTCTTGTAACGGCGGGAGAGAAGCTGGAACGCCGCGAAAAAGACGACAATGGCTCCCATCGCGAAAAGTACTTCCCGGGCATAGTGGGGCATCTGAAAGGCGAAACTTTCTACCACGTCCCGGCTGGTTTCCACATGGGGAACGATATGGGCCTCTACCGTTGATTCGGTGGGGTTGTAGAAAATGCCCAGCAGGAGGACCGCCAAAATGGGGCCCACACTGCACATGGCGACCAGGCCGAAGCTGTCGTTCTGGGAATTGCGGTCGCTGCGGATAGAAGCCACGCCAACCCCCATAGCCAGGATAAACGGCACGGTTATGGGTCCGGTAGTAACCCCCCCGGAATCGAAGGCCACGGGAACAAAGACATCGGGGGCAAAGTAGGAGACGCCAAACACCGCCAGGTAGAACACGATCAGCAGAATCGACAGGGGAATTTTAAGCAGGGTCCTGAGTACGGCCAGGACCAGGAAAAATCCGACCCCCGCGGCGACGGTAAGGATAAGGGACATGGAAGGTATGGAGGGCACCTGCCGGGCCAGGACCTGGAGGTCCGGCTCCGCGATGGTGATGATCAGTCCCATAAGAAAACTTACGAACAGGGCGATAAGCAGATTCGATGAGCGGGTTAACTGGATACCAATCCCTTCCCCCATCGGCATCATGGACATATCGGCCCCCAGGGTAAAAAAACCCATTCCAATGATGAGCAGGGCGGCCCCCGCCAGGAATTCCAGAATGGTACCAGCCGGCATGGGAACCAGTACTACACTAACGATAAGTACAATAGCGGTGATGGGTAGGACCGAAGAAAAGGCTTCCATTATTTTTTCTTTCAAAACTTTATTCATGCCCAGAACCTGTTACTACTATAGCTAATTTGTATGCCTTTGCAAACCTGACTATACGGCATAAATGTAGTATAATTTTGAAAGTTACGGATACGTACAAAAAAACACAGGCCCGGAGGTGATCCACATGGCAAAAGAGAAACCGTCGAGCGGAAAATCAGGAACAAGCCGGCGTTTGATTGGCACGGTAGTCCCGGTTGGCGCCCTTAGGGGAAAGGGGAGCATGGGGGTTGGGGAATTCCCCGATCTGGAAGATTTTGCCCGGCTTTGCAAGAAAATGGGCATAGGGCTTATCCAGATCCTGCCGGTAAACGATACCGGCTACTGGAGTTCACCCTACTTTAGCCTGACCGCCTTTGCCCTCCACCCCCTGTACCTGCGGATTGAGTCGTTGGACGAATTTGAAAAAGCCGGGGCGGCGGTACGGGAAAAGATACGTTCCTATGGGAAAAAATTTGACAGGGAGACCCGGTTTCCCTATGAGGCTATCCTGCGGGCCAAAATGGAAATTCTGCGGGACATCTACGCCGCCGCCAAAGAGGATATCTATAACAAGGCCGCCTCCGGGGGAACCCTTGCCATGTGGCTGGAGGAGAATTCCTGGGTTAAGGAATACGCCGTCTACCGCCGCTTAAAAGAGGCCAACGGCGAGAAAGGCTGGAAGGAATGGGAAAGCCGCCAGTCCGTAACACCCGCGGATATTAAAACCCTGTGGAACGATCCAAAATTCCGGGACGCCCAGCTTTTTTGGGTGTGGGTACAGGAAGCCCTGGACCGCCAGTTCAGCGCCGCCGCCAGGGCCGTAAACAACGCGGGGCTGGTCCTTGAGGGGGATATCCCCATTCTTATGAACGAGGATTCCTGCGATGTATGGGCCCACCCCGAATATTTTCATCCGGACCTTTCCGCCGGGGCGCCTCCCGATATGTACAGTCCCGATGGTCAAAACTGGGGCTTTCCCCTGCACAACTGGGAGGCCCAGTCAAAGGACAACTACGCGTGGTGGCGTCTCCGTCTTGACGTGGCGGAAAAGTACTACGGCGCCTTCCGTATCGATCATGTTCTGGGCTTTTTCCGCATCTGGTCTAGCGCCAGACAGGACAATACGTCCATTCTGGGGCGGTTTATCCCCTACATCCCAATAACTGATGATGATCTTAAGGCCATTGGCTTTGACGAGGGGCGGATTCGCTGGGTTTCCCAGCCCCACATCCCCACCGGGGAGGTTTGGGACAAGATGCGGGAAATTTTGAACGCCTGGGGGAACATGGATTCCGGCATCATTGTTCCGGAGGTGGAACGGATATTTTCCCAGGTTCTGGACCGTATTGGGACGGAAGAACTTTGGCTTTTCAAGGAACATATCAAGGGTGAACGGGACATTGACAGCTTGAACCTTCACCAGGTGGCGCAAAAGTACCTCTATAAAGCCTGGCATGACCGGCTTTTTTACGAATACGACAAAGGGCGGTACTTCCCAACCTGGTCGTACCGGGAAAGCCGGGCCTACGCCTCCCTGTCGGGAGAGGAGCGGAGCAGACTGGAAGCCCTGCTGGAAAAACGCCGCCTTGATTCTGAAAGCATCTGGGAAGAGCAGGGGAAAAGGCTCCTTTCAACATTGTCCGCCGCGTCTTCCATGCTGTCCTGCGCGGAGGACCTGGGGGCCGTTCCGGACTGCGTGCCACGGGTACTTGGCAGTCTAAACATTTTGGGTCTCCGGGTGGTCCGCTGGCACCGGGAATGGGGAAAGCCCGGGGAACCCTATGTCCCCCTGGAGGATTACCCCGAACTTTCGGTCTGTACTCCCGCGGTCCACGACAGTTCCACCGTTCGGGACTGGTGGGATAACGAGGCGGATCAAAAGACCTTCTGCGACTTTATTGGAGTTCCCTCCCTGCCCAAGGTGTACAATCCGGGAACCGCGAAGGTTGTTTTGCAGAAAATTGCCTCCGCGGCGTCCCGGTTCCGGGTGTTCCAGATTCAGGACCTGCTCCACCTTTCGCCCCATTGGTACGCCCCGGACCCGGCCAGTGAACGGATCAACGTGCCCGGTACCTACAACGAATTTGACTGGACCTACCGGCTTCCCGCCCCGATTGCGGACATTGAGGCCGATACGGACCTGATTAAGGCGGTGGAGGACCTGGCCGCGGTAAAACCGGCGCGGAAGAAGCAGATTACCCCGTAAAAACCGCCTCCAGGGCAATTTCCAGGCCGGGCAGCACCGCTATTGGGGCGCGTTCCCCCGCGCCGTAAAAACGGCTTATAATGCGGCCGTCTTCAAAATGGTGGGCATGCAGGGTTTTGAACTCCGGGTCCAGCACCCAGTATTCCCGGACCCCGGCCTGGCGGTAGAGGCTGAATTTCCGCTGCATCTCGCTAGCCGTGTTGGAGGGGGACAGGATTTCGGCCACGAAGTCCGGGGCGCCCCGGCAGCCCTCGTGTCCCAGCTTGTTTGCGTCGCAGAC
>JAIRND010000079.1 GCA_031258225.1 Treponema sp.
ATCCTGGATTCCCGCCACGACATCTGGATGGAATGGTCCGCCGGCAAGGGCTCATGGTTATTTGAGCAGAACTATACTGCCCGGCCGGAAGATTTTGTGGACGTGAAATGGGGGGACATTACGGTAAAGCCCGGTTCCAAGGCGGTGGAATACGGCCATGTCCCGCGGGACTTTAAGAGCATCGGGCTGATATACGGCGAACGGCGGCGGAATCCGCCTTTGGTACGGACGGCCCTGACGCGGGATGTAAAGACCGGTACTATAACGCTGGAGATCCGCAACGACGGGCAAAGCGCCGCCGGGGGGACTGTCAGCCTGTACCCGGAAAAAGGCAGCGAGGTAGACGTAAAGGCCGTAGCCTTTAGGCTTGAGCCTGGGGAAGCGTCCGCAACGGTGGTGGGCCGTATCGATCCTGACCGTGATATTCTGATAGAGGCCCGGTCGCCCCTGGCAGGTGTCCGGCCTTCCAGGGCGCGGTAACCAAACAACAATACCCCCCTGGAAGGAGGAAAATATGAACGAATTGTATGTACGGGAAAAGGACGTATTGTCCCGGTGCGCGAGTTTTGAAAATCCCCTGGGAGAAAAGGGGAAAGAGGGCCGCGAAAACAAAGGGGCCAAGGGCAGGGCCTACCGGCCTGTTCCCGCCGGGGCTTCGGTAGTACTAATGGACACCCAGCAGTTTGTCGCGCTTCGCGCATAAAACCTCCAAAAATCGTCCGCAGGGCGATTTTTTACCCTGCAAACTGCGTAAGCAGCCCATGTATCGTGGTTTTTTGCGACACAAAGTGGAGTAAAAACCTACAAGCGCAACAGGCTGCTAGGGCTCCGGTATCATCACCAGAATCTGGATGACCCTGACCTGCATGAACGAGCCGGTTATGATGCGCTTCGTGAGGATAGACATGTACTGGGACGACGAATATCCGAGTATCTGCGGAACGGGAACGGAAGATTATATCGGCAGCGCCTGGGGTATGGACGGGTTTGCCAACCGGACCCAGGGATGTTTCCTGTCCAACCGGGAAACGGGTGTGTATTCCTTCTACCGTTTCCACCTGGAGGATGCCGTCTTCTTTTACAAGGATATTAAGGTCCAGATACAGGCGATGGGTGGCGGAGGGAAAAATGATGTATTAAAAGCCGTTGCCAAGGGTATGCCGGTAAAAATTACGGTTACGATGGATAAGCCGCTTTTTGAGGAGAGTTTTGTGCTTGATGAATCTTCCACTGGTGCCAGGCCTTCTTTACAAGGACTGACACCTTTTTCCCCTGTTCGTGAAGGAATTCCGAATTCCTGGGGCCTTATCACTGGAGCCTTATCATGAACCGCGGGGTAGTGTATAGTTAAAGCAGGGGGTAATATGGCGGAAACACAACAGATACCGGACTGGAAAGCCGCGGCCGATGAAATTTGGGGCCTGATGAGAGAAACCGACAGGCGGATGAAAGAAACCGACAGGCTGATAAAAGAAAACGCCGAGCAGATGAAAGAGACCGACCGGCAGATGAAAGAGACCGACCGGCGGATGCAAGAAACCGATAGGCAGATGAAAGAGACCGATAAACGGCTGGAAAAAAATGCCAGAGAGATGGAAGCCCTGAAAAAAACCGTTGAGCGGGTAACCGGCAACGCCGGCGGCCTCAACCGGTCCCTGGGCGAACTTATCGAGACACTCATCGCCGCCCGCCTGTGGGAGAAATTCCCGGACTATAATCTTAAACGGGCATACCAGCGGGTACCGGTATTCGATGAACACAGCCGCGTGATGACGGACATAGACATCCTGCTTTCCAACACCAGCATGGCAATGGCGGTGGAGGTAAAACTGATGAAACTTATACGGCGGTACCCCCCGGCGGAAGTCGTGGGTAAAAAGATGTTAGGGGCAATGACAGGCGGGGTTGTGAATGCCGATGTCCAGCGTTACGCCCACGAGAACGGTTTTTTTGTACTGGAACTAGTACGCAGTCAATATTCAACCTGTGAGTCGTTCAGTTTGATACGCCCTGAACGTAACCCTCTACCGCCCCCGCAGCGGTTCACGATAGGGAGTTAAGGTTAGGAGGGTATCAAACCTAAAACCCAGGTTGAATGGTGTCTGACTTATCCAAATTTGGTGCGGAAACCATGCCATGTACGCCCCCCGGCAGGTAAGGCAATGCCGGGCCAAGTTTAGTGCCAGCTTTCATTCGGAGGGCGGAAGGTTGTCCAGGGGGCTGCGGATTTTGAGGATGGTACGGTGGGCAACGTGGGTGTAACGCTGGGTGGTACGGAGGGTACTGTGGCCCAGGAGGTCCTGGATGTACCGGATGTCGGTGCCGTTTTCAAGCAGGTGGGTGGCAAAGGAATGACGGAGGCTGTGGATGGAGAGGGGCTTGATGATCCGGGCTTTGTTAAGGGCCTTGGTAAAGATGTTCTGGGCGGAACGGATGCTGAGGTGCCGGCTGGAGACGCGGCCGGGAAAGAGCCATCCGTCAATCCCGTAAAGGGCGCAGTAACGCTGGATAAAATCGGCGGCCCGGTCCGACAGCAGGGTATAACGATCCTTGCGTCCTTTGCCTGAACGCACCAGGATTGTTTTGCGCCTGAAATCAATATGCTCTTTTCGCAGGGCCACAACTTCACTGACCCGCAGACCGGAGGAATAGGCCAGCATAAGAAGAAGCCGGTGCTTGGGGTTCTTTTCGCAGTCCAACAGGTCTTTGACCTCCGATTCGGCAAGAACCGCCGGAAGTTTCTTGTCGAGCCGGGGGCGGTGCTGTTCCCGGACGACATCCTTTTTCAACACATAGTTGTAAAAAAACTTAATCGCGCTTATGGCAATGTTCATGGATGAGGTGGAGAGGTCCAGGGTCTTGTCAAGATAGGCCAGGTAATTCCTGACATCATCAGAATCAACATCTTCAGGGCCCTTCTGGACGCGCCTGCAAAAATACCTGTTGTAGTGCAGATACGAACGGATCGTCCTAAGGCTGTACTTCCGGGATCGGAGTTCGGACTCAAGTTTCGCGGCCCAGAGGGGGGAGAATTTCTCCGGAAGGTCAATGGCCTGGATAAGGCAGGTAGTATCACTGACTGCCGGAAGGGAGGGGCCGGCGGCGGGAGCGTCCGGCGCGTCCGGTACAGTAAGCGCGTCAACCACGTTGGGCGCGGGAGGCGGAACCTGTACGGGCGGGGCCCAGGGGCGGCCAAAGAAGCCTGAGATCCTAACCGGTTCGTCGGAGCCCCGGACAAATTCGACACAGGGCCGGCCGCTGAAAAGGCGGCGCAGGGCGGGGGCATCCATACGTTTCTTTGGGATGACATACCGGGACCGGGGGCAATCCTGAAAACCGGCGGCGCTCCGGGCAAGAATCTGAGACAAAACCGGTCCGCTAAACGGGATCACGATGGTGTCGTTATGGTGAAATAAATACACCGCGTCCATAAACCGCCTCCTTTAGCGAAACCCTTGACGTACCGTTACCGGCCTTCGGCTGCCCGGCGTATCAGGGCCTCGGACTCTTCCAGGGAAATTCCCCGTTCACGGGCCAGCCGGGCCCGGTCATCAAACTCTACCTTGGTTCTTAGTTCTTTTCCATCCAGGTACACCGTTTTGGTCCGGGCCCCAAGGCCGCCGGCTGTTTCCGTTCTATCCAGGGACAGGCGTTCCACGGCAATCTCCCGGAAACCGATGGTGGTGGAATTGCGGAACAGGCTTTCCCGCAGGGCATCCAGGTTAGCGGCGCGGCCCAGAACGGAGACCGTGATCCCCGGCCGGGACTTCTTCATCGTAACAGGGCTGAAGGTTACGTCAAGGGCCCCCGCGTCAAAGAGCCGCTCCATGAGAAAACCCAGGGCTTCCCCGGTCATGTCGTCGATGTTGGCCTCCAGCAGGGTCAGGGCTTCCGTCTTCCAGCGTCCGTCCTGGCCCGGCGGATCGTAATCCCGCCAGGAAACCCGCAGCACGTTGGGTTTGTCCATCTTCCGCTGCCCAATGCCTGTGCCAATCGTGAGCGGACGAAAGGACGCTGGGCCCGTAATAAATTCACGTACACTGGCGGCAAGGATCGCCGCCCCCGTGGGGGTGGTCATTTCCCTGTTGAAACCTCCGGTTTTTACCGGGAAGCCCCGGACCAGCAGTTCCGTTGCCGGGGCGGGGACGGGGAGGATCCCGTGGGCGCATTGTACCGTTCCGCTCCCCAGTTCAACTTCCCCACAGGTGATATGTTCGGGGTCAAGGATGTCAAGGCAGATCGCCGTACCCACAATGTCGATGATCGAGTCCAGGGCCCCTACTTCGTGAAAGGCCACGTCGTCCACCGGTTTCCCGTGGACAAGGGACTCCGCCGCGGCGATACGGGTAAATATGTCAAGGGCCCGGCGTTTGACCCCCTCCCGCAGGGGGGCGTTTTCAATCAAGGCGCGGATTTCTCTCCACGAATTATGGGTATGCTCGTGCTCATGGGCGTGTTCATGCTCATGGGCGTCATCGGTTCCTTTCAGTTTTACTACGGCGCGGGTACCGGTGATGCCGTTCCGCTGGTCCCGGGCAAAATCCAGTTCCCAACCGTCAAGGCCCAGCTTTTCCAATTCCCCCCGGAGCGGGAGGGGATCGACCCCCAGATCGACCAGGGCCCCCAGGGCCATATCCCCGGATATACCGGCGAAACAGTCAAAGTGCAGTGTTTTCATGGCGTCCCCGTTCTTTTATCTGTTCTTTAAGAATATCGACCGACCTGTCGATTAACCGCGCCAGGGGCAGGGGCTCAAGGCCGGCGATGTGAAAATGTTCCTGCTGCAGGGGAAGGAGTATCCGTTCACCGGGAGCGTCCAGAACGGCCTGGGCCATAGCGGGGCTTATCTCCCCCATCATGCTGTTACCGATTACGATTCCTACGGGGCCCAGGATATAATCCCCCAGGCCGACCGAAACCCGCAGGGCGTTTTCGCCGCTGGCCCCGCGATCCGCCCCGGCCTTGAGCATGCGCTCGGTGGCCGCCGCGTTGGACCCCAGGGCGACAATCTCCGCGCCGTCCCGGTCTTCCTTGGGCCAGACTTCCCTGAGTCTGGTAATGAGCTGCGCGCCGATGCCCCCGCCCATGCCGTCAACTATCACAATGGTGATCTTCACAATCCCTCCGGGAATAGTAGGTTAGCGATTCTTTGTAGTGGTTTTCATCAAGTTCGGCAAAGCCTTTTCCCGCCAGGAAGGCGCGGATGTGAAAACACAGGTTACAGCGGGACGGGTAGGATGGTTCCGGGACAAAACCCCGCCCCGCGGCCAGGTCGAGCAGGGCGGCAACACCGCCTTCGTAGAGGGCCTCAAAGAGGGGGTACTTCCCCGGTGGAATACCGTCCACCGCCTCCGCCAGGGGGAGCCGCAGGCCGGTACAGCCGGGGGGAATAAAACAGCCCTCCAGGTCCACATGAAAATGCCCGGTATGTAACAGGTCGGGGCAGGCCGGCGCTTTACGCAGGAGTTTCGCCAGGGGCCAGGAAGGGCCGTACTCCTCTTCGATGTTGATCGCCCGGCCTCCTATCCGCAGGCCGTAATCGCGGGCGGTGGCGCTGATATAACCGGGACGCAGATGCTTCTCCAGTTCTTCCCGTGAATGAACCGACAAGGCTTCCAGGCCGGAAAGGGAAGGGAGGAACTGCTGTTTCCACAGGAAGTAATCCAGTCCTTCGCTATCGCAGAGCCGCGCCAATTTAAGGGGGAGGCCGTAGGGAACGTACTCGGCGTGGTAGGGGTCCAGGGAAATGCAGAGGGCGCCGGCCCCCAGTTCCTTGAGGGTACGGACATACTCACGGGACCGCGAATCGTCCCGCGCCCAGAAGGCGTTGGTCTCCACATAGTCAAGGTCTATGTCCGCCTTCTTTAGCTCCGCGATTGCCGTAACAAGGCCCGTAAAATCCAGAAAGGGCTCCCCACCCCCGATGTGTACGGAGCCGATGTGCCCCCGGCGCAGGATGCCGCAGATTTCGGCCATTGTTTCACGGCTGATGTAACCGGGGGTCCTGGTGGGGGAACAGGCGTACAGGCAGTGGCGGCAGGCGGCGTTACAGCGGTAGTTCACCATGATTCCGCCATGGTACAGATTGCCGGTGGCGCGCACTGCGGAGTCCCCGGACACCACAGGGCCGCGGGTGGAGGGGGATGCCATCAGGCTTCTTCCCTAAAGTAGGGCTGGCCCAGGGCGGCGGGACTTTGGTGCGTTCTCCGTTTTTTACGGGTGATAACGATCAGAACCAGGATGGTGGCCAGGTAGGGCAGCATGTCGAGGATCTGGGGGGAGGCGACAAGCCTGAAGCCGGGGAACTTCAATTCGAGGCCCTGGAACTTGAAGCCGATGCCCTTGAGGGCGCCGAACAGGTAGGCGGCAAAAACCGCCCGCAGGGGATTCCAGGTGCTGAAGATGATCAGGGCCACGGCGATCCAGCCTGCCCCGGCGGTGATGTTCTCCTGCCAGCGGGGCACAAAAACCAGTGAAAGGTAGGCCCCGCCAAGGCCGCAGAGGAAGCCCCCCAGGATGATGTGGAGGTACTTGTAGAGGGTAACGGGGATCCCCGACGCGTCGGCCACGGCGGGGTTCTCCCCCACGGCCCGGGCGTTACGGCCAAGACGGGTGAAGCGGAAATAGACGTACATAAGGACGGACAGTCCCATGCCCGCCAGAACATAGGGGCTTTGGTGAAAGAAGATCTCCCCAAGAACGGGGAGCCGGGCAAGCAGGGGAACCTTGACGGGGGCAAAGGTTCTGGCCACGGCTTCCGGCAGGGCCTTGCCGGACAGTTCTTTCCCCATAAAACCGGAAACCCCCGTGCCGAAAATGGTCAGGATAAGACCGGTTACCACCTGGTTCCCCCGGAGGCTTACGGTGATGATCCCGTAGATAAGGGCCCCCACGGCTCCGGCGGTTCCGGCGGCCAGGATCGCCGCCAGGGGACTGGCGCTTGAAAGGGCCGCGGAAAAGCCGAACGACGCGCCCAGGAGCATCATCCCCTCAATGCCCAGGTTCATGTTGCCGATGCGCTCACAGAAGATGCCCCCAAGAACGGCGTAGAGGATGTGGGTTCCCATCTGGACGGAGGTGTGCAGAAACGCTGTCATGGGGCCTCGCTTTCCGCCTGAGGCCGCGGGCTTATCCGGTATCGAATAAAAAAATCACTTCCCAGCACAAAAAAGATAACGATCCCCTGGAGTACCTGGGAAATTGAGGCGGGTATTTGAAGGGAAGTCTGGAGGAAGTTACCCCCCTGGATCAGCATGGAAAACAGAAACGACGCGGCCAGGGCCCCCGGTGGGGAGAGGCGGGAGAGCCAGGTGGTGATCACCGCCGTAAAGCCAAGACCCCCGGAGAGCTGTTCTGAAAGACTCCGCTCCACAGCGGAGGCCTGCATCATTCCAGCGGCGCCGCAGAGTCCCCCGGAGATGAGGACGGCGGTAATCATGATTCTGAGTACGTGCATCCCCGCGTAGCGGGCGGTAGCTTCGCTTTCCCCCAGCACGTCAATTTCGTACCCCAGGCGGGTTTTTCTAAGGACAAACCAGAGGACAAGGGCCAGGATCACCGCGATGATCCAGCCGATATGAACCCCAAAAAGGCTGGGGAGAACGGCGTTTTGGCTGAACGGGGCGATCTTGGGAAAACCGGAAGCCGTGGGGTCGCGCCAGGGTCCGTACTGGAGGTAACTTACCCATTTGGCGGCCACGTAGTTGAGCATAAGGGTAACAAGGGTTTCGCTGACGGAAAAACGGGCCTTGAGGAGAGCCGGTATAAGGGCCCACATTCCCCCAAAGGCCAGGGCGCTTATGAACATGAGGGACAGAAGCAAAGGAGACGGAAGGGCGGGAAAGGAAAAGGCCACAAGGGAAGCGCCGTAGGCCCCCATGTAAAACTGACCCTCCTGGCCGATGTTCCAGAACTTCATCCGAAAGGCGGCCAGGGTCCCCAGGGACAGGACCGAAAGGGGAATGGCCTTCTGGATGGTACTCCGCAGACGGTAGACGGTTCCCAGGGAACCGGCGATGAGTCTGCCGTAGATGTCCAGGGGGTTATAGCCCAGGAGCAGCATAATAAGACCCGCCGCAACCAGGGCGGCCAGGACTCCGGCCAGACGCAGGCCATGTTCCCGCAGGGGGGAAGCGCCGGGGCCTCCGCCGTCGGAACGGGGGATGATCCGTATCACCGGGCGGCCTGCGGCGTTGGCCGGTGGCCCAGCATCAAAAGGCCCAGCCCTTCCCTGGTGGCGCCCGGGCCATCCATCGTATCCATCACCGTTCCCGCGTGGATCACCATGATCCGGTCGCAGAGTTCCAGAAGCACATCCAGGTCCTCCCCAATGAACAGAATGCCTACCCCCCGCTTCTTCTGCTCGTTCAGCATGGCGTAGACGCTCATGGAAGCGCCGATGTCGAGGCCCCGGACCGGATAGGCGGTAATGAGGAGCCGGGGCAGGGTTTCAATCTCCCGGCCCAGGAGGACCTTCTGGATGTTCCCGCCGGACAGCTTTTTTACCTGGTGCCGAATCGAAGGGGTAACTACGCCGTAACGCTCAACGATTTTTTCCGCTCGTTCCCGGCCGCGGGCGCGGTCCACCAGGATACCCCGCCCGGAATCGTAGGATTTGAGGAGGACGTTGTCGGTGATGCTCATACCTCCCACAAGGCCCATGCCCAGCCGGTCTTCGGGGACAAAACTCACGCTGATCCCCCGGTCCTTGATGAGCCGGGGGGACAGGCCCAGTATCTCCTCCCCAAGGAAGCGGACGGAACCGGAGTCCGCCCTGACAAGGCCGGTGATGATCTCGCAGAGTTCCTTTTGGCCGCTCCCGGCAATTCCGGCGACGCCAAGGATCTCCCCGCCGTACACGTCAAAGGACATGGTGTTGATGATCTGCGGCCCGCCGGACGCAGACGCGGAAAAGGACAGGTCCCGGACCCGCAGCAGGGGCTCCGCGCTCCGTTCCGCCTCTACCCGGCGGATTTTCATGACCGCGCCCGGCCAGGAACCCCCGGAACCCACCATGAGTTCCGCAAGGGCCTGGGGGCTTGTCTCCGCGGTCTTTACCGTGCCGGCGTTCTTCCCCTTCCGCAGCACCGTTACCCGGTCGCTGATCTCCATGACCTCCTGAAGTTTGTGGGTAATGATGATGATGGCCCGGCCTTCCGCCTTCATGCGTCTGAGCATGGCAAAGAGGCCCGCCGTTTCCTGGGGGGTAAGGACTGCGGTAGGTTCGTCCAGAACCAGGACCCGGACCCCCCGGTAGAGGACCTTGACGATCTCCACGGTCTGCTTTTCGCCTACCGGCATGTCGTAAACTTTTTTGTCGGTATCCACGGCAAGGCCAAAGCGTTCCGTGATGCCGGCGATCCCGCTTTTTATCCTTTTCGCGTCCAGGAAGAAGGTTCCCCGTTCGCCCAGGCTGATATTTTCCCAGGCGCTCATAACCGGGATAAGTTTGAAATGCTGATGCACCATGCCGACGCCGGCGGCAATGGCGTCATAGGGGGAGCGGAAGGACTTCCGTTCTCCGTCCACAAAAATGGAACCCCCGTCGGGGATGTAAAGCCCCGCGAGGATGTTCATCAGGGTACTCTTGCCGGAACCGTTTTCGCCCAACAGGGCAAGGATCTCCCCCCGGGCCGCCAGCAGTTCAACATCCTCATTGGCCCTTACCGGACCAAAGAACTTTGAAATGCGCCGCATTTCCACCGCGGGAGCCGTGTCCCCCGGCGGGGACGCGGTCCAGGGTTCGTCCACAGGCGGCCCGGAACGATTCACGCGGGGCTTACTGGGGAATTGTACCGACAACACCTTTGACAAACCAATTCATGTTCCATATCTCGTCGTCGGTCATCCGCGTCCCGGCGGGAACTCTGACAACACCGGACTGATCGGTAAGGGGCCCGGTAAAGGGATCAAAACTGCCGTCCTTGATCTTCGCCTCCACCCGGGCAATCTCCGGGGCGGCGCGGGGATCGTTGTTACTGGTAAGGGTATCCAGGGTAACATGACCGTTGCTAAAGCCTTCCCAATAGGCCCGGCTCTGCCAGTCCCCGGCCAGAACGTGTTTTACGTCGTCAACGTAGAACACCTCCCAGTGGAACAGCGGGGCGGTAAGGTAGGCCGCCGGCGCGGCGTTGGGGGTAGATACGTTGTAGCCCACAGCGGCCGCTCCGCGCTCCTGGGCGGCAACCTGGGGCGCGGTCGTGTCCTGGTGCTGGGCGATCACGTCGACCCCCCGGTTCAGGAGTTCGCTGGCGGCCTGCTTTTCCAGGGCCGGATCGTACCAGGTACTGGTCCAGACTACCTCAACGGTGGCGCCGGGGTTTACCGACTGAACGCCCAGGGTAAAGGCGTTGATCCCCCGAATAACCTCCGGGATGGGGAAGGCGGCCACATAGCCGATGCGGTTCACCCTGGTTTTGTAGCCCGCGGCGATCCCGGAAAGGTAGCGGGCCTGGTAGATCTTGCCGAAGTACGTGGAAACGTTATCCGCCCGCATATAACCGGAACAGTGGGCGAATTTGACGTTGGGAAAATCCTGGGCCACTTTGATGGTCCACTCCATAAAGCCAAAACTCGTTGTGTAGATCACGTTGCAGCCCTGGTCGATTAGGTTGCGGATCGCCACCTCGCAGTCGGAGTTTTCCGGTACGTTCTCGATGTAGAGGGTCTGGATCCCCAGGGCCTGGACCGCGAGCCGGCCCTTGTCGTGGGCCTGGGTATAGCCTTCGTCATTGATGGACCCGATGTACACAAAGCCCACCTTAACCGCCTGAGTCTGGGGGGTATCCCTCCTTGCCGCGGCGAAAAGAGAGACCGCGCAGGCCATAACCAGCGCCGCCATCACAATCCTTTTCATGTTCAACTCCTTTTGGGCCGGTTCCACGGTTTTTAAACCGGACTCCCGGCAAAACTAACGATTTTTTAGAGGTTGTTCTTTCAAAACTGAAGTTTTGAAAGAACCTCGATTGCTCATAGTACATGGAACGGGGGCAGAGGATCAAGGAGAGGGACAGGCAACAGTACCGGGCACCGGATTTTGCACCGGGGGTCCGCTACCCCGCCATCATTGGCGTAGGAATTAAACCGCCCCAAGGGGCGGGGTATTAGACCCCCCTCGAATCAACAAAAATTTCGTAAAAAAAGTCAAAATTCCCTTGACTCCCCCGTCAAAGGCTGGTACACTGGCCTTATTGTGGAAAAGAGAGCATTCGGCATGTACCGCGTAAAACGTAATCCTTGCCTCCGGCGCGTTTCCGCCTTCCCCGTTGTGTGTTCTTTTGCTTATTGCCTCCCCACTGTTAATTGCTCATTCACTGTTCATTTTCATTGTTCATTCTTTATTATTCATTTTGGGGGGGGGCCGCCCCCCCCCCCACACAGGGGAAGAAGGGAGTGTAAAAAAGAGGACGGGAG
>JAIRND010000154.1 GCA_031258225.1 Treponema sp.
TCCCCGCCGTAGCGTATTGAAAATAGCGCAGGCGGATTCTACAAGCGGTTTCCCGCCGGGCTATCCCCGCCCCTGCCGGGAGGCGGTAGAGGGTTACGTTCAGGCGTATCAAACTGAACTACTCACAGGTTGAATGATGACTGCGTACTAGACCCCCCCGGAAAAACGGCGGCGGATACCCTCGCCCAAAAAGTGGAAGGCCAGCACGGTAACCACGATCATAAGCCCCGGCGCCAGGGCGCACCAGGGCGCGTTAAACAGGTAACCCTGGGATTCGGAGAGCATCCTCCCCCAACTGGGAAGCGGAGGCTGGATACCCAAACCCAGATAGCTCATCGTGGCCTCCGCCAGAATCGCGTTGGAAAGACCCAGCACCGACGCGGACAGCAGGGAGGGCAGCGCGTTGGGGAGGATGTGGACAACGATAAGCCGCCCGGAAGAGGCCCCCCACAGGCGGGCCGCCTTGACAAAGTCCCGGTTTTTGAACTGCAGCATACCGCTGCGCATGATCCGGGTAAAACTGGGGATGAACAGGACCAACAGGGCGATAACCAGGGCGCCTTCGCCGTTACCCAGAAGGGACACCATAACCAGGGCCAGGAGGATACCCGGAAAGGAACTCAGGGCGTCCATAAGCCGCATAAGAACCTCGTCCGCCGGCCCCCCCGCGTAACCGGAGCAGAGACCCAGCGCGCTCCCCAGGGCGGCGCTCCCGGCCACCGTAAGCAGCGCGGCAAGGAGACTGTACCTTCCCCCCTCCATGATCCGCGAAAACACGTCCCGGCCAAAGTTATCGGTCCCCAGGATGTGGGCCCCGCCGGGTGGAAGGAAACGCCGCGCCGCGTCCATATCGTTGTAGCCGTAGGGAACCCAAACCAGGCTTGCCAGGGAAAGCCCCCCCACCAGAATCGCCAGAACCGCCCCGGCGGCGAACTCCCCGTTTTCGGAAGTTTTCACGATACCCCCCCGGAACCCGCGGAGATCCTGGGATCGATGATCCTGATGCCGATATCCGCCAGCGTATTCGCCAGCACCACCATAAAGGCCATGTAAACCACCAGAGTCTGAACCAGGGAGTAATCCCGGCTCGTGATGGAACTGATAAGGAGCCGTCCGATGCCGGGAATCGCGAAAACCTGTTCGATAACAATGCTCCCCGCGCAAATTTCCCCCACGATCATCCCCAACAGGGTTACACCGGGAACAGCGGCGTTTTTCAGCACATGACCGTAGAGGACCCGCCGCCGGCCCGCCCCCCGGGCCAGGGCGCTCCGTACATAGTCAAGTTTAAGCTGCCCCAGGATATGAGCCCGCAGAAATTTTACCAGAATCGCCGCGTTGGGCAGGGCCAGGGCCAGGGCGGGGAACACCAGGTAGAGGGCGAAGGAAAGGGGGTCCCGGCGGTAATCGACATAGGCGCCCGGGACAAACAGCCTAAGGACAATGCCGAAGAACCAGATGAACAGGACCCCCAGGAAGAAGCCGGGAAAGGAGATGTTCAGGGCCGTCAGGGTGTTAAGGATACGGTCGGCAATGCCCCCCTCTTTTTTGACCGGGACCAGCACGGCGGGGACGGCGATAAGCAGCATAAAACCCAGGGAAAGGGCCGCCAGGCTAAACGTTACCGGCAGCCGCTCCAGGATCATCCCGGCAATGGAGGCCCCCCGGAAACGGGCGGAATTCCCCAGGTCCCCGCGCAGGAATTTTCCCAGCCAGGTCCAGTACCGCTCCGCAAGGCCCTTGTCAAGCCCCATCTCCGCCCGCAGGGCCAGAACCTGTTCCTCACTCGCCTCAGTCCCCAGGGCCAGCAGCGCCGGGTCCCCGGGGATAAGGGCAAAGGCCAGAAACGTCAACAGGGAAACCAGAAAAAGCGTAAGCAGGGTAATGGAAAGCCGCCGCGCCAGGAACGACCGGATCCCCCCGCCCCGATTCTTCCAAAAAACCGCCCCTCTGGTTGCCGTGGTAAGCGCCATTGTTGCGCATGTTACTACCACAGAAAGGGGCGTTTTTCAAGTGGCGTTACGGCCCGTACTGCCGATAAGTTAAGCATGCGTACCCTGTACCCGGTTCTCCTTGTCGTCCTCGTGTTTGGAAATTCCTGCGCCGCCCCTCCGGCTTCGGTCCCAATTCCGGTCCCGGTCCCTCCGCCCGAACCGCCGGAAACACCCCGTTATGCCCTTGATTTTGAGGGCGTAGAGGCGGAAAGCCCCGGCCGGGTGTCCCTGCGCTATACCCTGCGCGCGGAAAACCCCGCCGCCCGCGAGGCGGGGACGGAGATTCTGGACTGGAGGGTCCTGATCAACGGCGCGGAGGAACCCCTCCCCGCGGCGGAGGACGGCCTGGAACGCGAGGCGGAGGATGGAAGCGCGAGCCGTCTCCGCCTGGTCCTTGATCTGCCGGAGGATGACGGGGATTTTGACGAATACCGGGTTACGCTGGCCCTGCGCCTGGCCGGAGCCGTCCTCCCCATTCAGGCGGAAGCGGTCTTTCCCAGGATCCGCGAACCGCGATTCGTCATCACCTCCATCGCCATCCTCAAGGACGAGCTGGTGAATACCCGCTTCCGGGTTGATCTGAGGGTGGAGAACCCCAACATCTTCCCCGTGGCCCTTTCGTCCTTTGGCTACGAACTCTACGGCAGGGACCGTTTTTGGGCCGGCGGACAGGAACGGGACGTGCTGGAAGTACCCCCCAAAGGTTTCGCGGAAACCAGACTTCGCCTTGTGATGAACTTCATCAACATGCGCCGGGACCTCCTGGACGAGGTTATCGCCCTGGGAAACGTCCCCTACCGTTTTACCGGTGAAGTCCTGGTAGACACCCCCATCCCCCTGCTCCCCAGCTTTCGGATGGGTTTTGACCAGCGGGGAGTTTCGGAAGTACTCAAGTAAGACCGCCAACGATGGATTACAATTTACCAATGATCATCGCTGAACTACTGTATAAGATACTCCCGGCCCGTGTAATTGAAAAACTCCAGCCGAAGATCATGTCTATCGTATCACGGAAACTGCGCGGGGGGGACGGGAAGAGCATCAGTTTTGTGGATAT